>JBAVEE010000157.1:0-3612 GCA_049587575.1 Bradyrhizobium sp. | reverse complement strand
CGACAATAACGGATTGAAGGATATTCCGCTGCGGGCGAACTAGCCGAGGTCCAACAGTAATCGGGTCATCGCTTCTTCGACTTTTTGGCTTTTTTGACGCGCTTCCTGGGCGAGGTCTTCTTCTTTTTAGCCACGGTCTTCCTGGCCGCGGTCTTCTTCTTTTTAGTTACGGTCTTCCTGGTCGCCGCCTTCTTTCTGGCGCCGGCCTTGGCTTTACTGGCCGTTTTCTTCTTCGCTCCAGAGGTTGCCGACTTGGATCTACGGCTGGCTTTTTTGCCCTCACCGACGAAAACGGACGGATCCTTGGCCGCCAGGATTGGCCATGCCTTGCCGGCGTCGGCGAAGAACATCAGGCGGCGATGGTTCTTGGCATTGGCGGGATCGAAATAGGGTCCCCACCACTTGTCGGTTTCATCCAGCAAACCGAAGGTCGGCGTGCCATGCCCCCTGGTGATCTCATTGATCGCATCCCGGGATGCGAAATGCCGAAACACCCGATCGAACTCGGTGAGATAAATATCGGCCACGCGCGTATCGCCGCGGATCAGCAGCATATTCTCGTCGTTCGACTTCAACGAGTCGCTGGAAAAATTCGCCGACCCCGTGCAGACCAGCGGATCATCGGATAGGGCATCGACCAAGAGAAACTTGGTATGGATAAAGAAAACGAAGCCTTGCCCGTTTTTTCGCTCCAGTTCCTCCCCCAGGAACCATTTTTCAAGCTCGAAATGCGGGATCGGTGCCCATTTCCTGGTCTTCTTGCCATCTGCGTCGGCGCCGGTCACCTGCTGCATTTTTCCCAGCACTGCGCCGTAGGAAAACATCAGATCGGCGGGATTGTCCGTACGTGCTTTCCGGATCTCCGCCGTAGGCGGCCGTTCAAGCAGTATGAACCGCATCGCCGGCCCGTGCTTGGCCATGGGTCCCAGGATATTCGGATCGACGCTGAAGGCCCCTGTAAACATCGCGCTGGTCGACGCATCCGAGACGCGCGCGCCATACCACTTCAGCATCAAATCGCTGAGCCGTGCCGAAAACACCATCGACGTGCCCTTCGGCGGCACGTTCGCGGGATTGGGCGATAGCCGCATGGCGGTCGCTTTTGCAGTGGCCGGATCGGGGTTTGCCGACAGTCCCTTCCAAAGCTCGAGATAGGTCGCGGCGACCGTCTGGTCCGTAACGAGGTGTCCGACGTTGGTCTGACCGAGGAAGCCCGAAGGTGTAAAGTTCGTCGATCCCGTCCATACTGCGACCGGCTTCGTTCCGCCCTCCAGTCTGACGATGAATTTGTTATGCGGGGTCTTTGGGCGCGTGCGCTCGAAAAGGATCTGTTCGCCCTTGGCGTTCTTGTTTGGGAGAGCCGCGTTGGCAATTTCCGTGGCATTGGCGCTGGTCGCATGAAAGACGATGCGAACGTCCACACCGCGCTTCATGGCTTGCTTGAGCTCAAGTAGAACCCGCTGATATGTAAATTCGTAGGCGCACACTCTCAACGCGTCGCCGGCGGGCGTTTCGCGAATGTAGGTCAGGCAGGCTTCCAGCAGGCCCCGTGAAAGCCACTTGACCTCTTCGTTGGTGGGGTCGTTGTATTCTTCCAGGGTCAAGGACTTGTTCTGGAATTTTTCGGCGAAACGCTGACTGGCAATTGCGCCCCGGTTAACCCAGATGCCGTGACGCCCGTCGTTTTCGGCTTCGGTTCTGATCTTGAGGGCTACCGTATGACGCGCCTGGAGGTTTCCCGGCGTGCCATACATCGCCGACACCTCATACTGATAGACCGTCTCGGGGCTGGCTTCGTAATCGGACCAGATCAGACTTTGAATGGGATTTTCGTTGGTCGGAAAATGAATGTTCTTGTTGTCGCCGGCCGGCTGCTGCGGAGCCAGGCTTGGAAACACTTTCATTCCGGTGAGCCAGTGGCTGGTTCCATCCGGCGCGATGCGCTTGAACGCAAATCCCTTGAGCCCGTTGCGTTCCCCGTCATCGATGTTCAGTGCGATCAGGATTGCGCGGGTGCCGGCAAAAACGGCGGCGTGAAGTTTGTTGGTGTCCGAATTAAACGTGCCACGCATAGCTTCCCCTCACTGAGGTGAATGGAAAATCGTCGCGTCGTCGTGTCCCAGCCTTTCAGGGGCAAGAAACCAATTCTGGAATTTCCAACATAATCTCCGGTGTTCGGGAAATGCAACTACAGGAAGTATTTATATTTTCGCGCTCGGTGCGGGTAATCGTCGCGGCCCGCCCGGGAAACGAGCCGTTTTGCAGCGCCTTTGACGGCAGCCACGGGCTGCTCGCCCACCTCCCGCGAAGAGCGGGGCTGTTATGTTCCGCCTGCCGCCATCGGCTCAAGCCCGCTCTTGACGATCGTGTCTCTCGCTGCCGGCGAGGCCAGGAACTTGATCAGCGCCTTGCCGGCGTCGGGTTCTTTCGACACGCTGGCGATCCCGGCGGAAAACACCGTGACCTTCTGCAATTCACCCGGCAGCGGCCCGACGATGTCGATGCCGGCGACGGGTTTCAGTTCGCTGATCTGCTGCATACCGATCTCGGCGTCGCCATGGGCGACGATTTCGGCGACCGGGGTTGCCGGAATCTTCCTGGCCTTATCCTTCATCGCGTCCATGATGCCGAGCTTCTTGAACATCTCGGTCGAGATATAGACGCCGCTGGCGCTGTCGGAATAGGCGACCGATTTGGCCGCCAGCAGCGCGCGCTTGAGCGCCTCCGGTGAAGAAATGTCGGGCTTCGGCGCGCCCGACTTTACCGCCACGCCGATCCCGGATTTCACGAGGTCGACGCGGCTGTCGGCAACGACCTTGCCCTGCTTGATCAGGTCGCCGAGCGCATAGCCGACCATGATCAGGACGTCGGCGGGCTCGCCGCGCTCCAGCCGCATCGGGATCGCATTGACCGTGGTGCCCATCGAGGGCCCGTAGGCGGTGATCACCTTGTTGCCGGTCGCGCGCTCGAACTCCGGCACCAGCGCGTTATAGGCCGCCGACAGTCCGCCCGAGATCATCACATGAACCTCGGCGGCACTTGCGGCGCCCGCGCACCACAGGACGCCGGCGACGGCGAGCGCGGCTTTAAAGAAGTTTGCGGACGTCGATCTCATGAAGACTTCTCCCGGGACGGCTCTTGATTGGCCGAGCGCTGTTATGGGGACGGTCGTACCGTGCCAAGGGGGGCTAGTCTAGGGCTCGACCATCCGGATCGTATCGGCAGACATGCAGCGACGGCGGTGCGCTCCCTCTCCCGCTTGCGGGGGAGGGTTGGGGAGGGGGCTGCCACGGAAACGGTGTAGGTGGTGAGATGCCCTCACCCGGATCGCAAGGCAATCCGACCTCTCCCGCAAGCGGGAGAAGTGAAAGAGACCACTTGCGAATTGACGTGCACAAAATCACGCCGCAGCGGATGAATTTCTATGTCCCTTTTCGATTACTAGCCGGACATGGAGTATCTCGAAATCGGCAGCCCGGCGGATTTCAAGACCGTCGAAATGCCGCCGGCCACCGACAAGGCGCCGCCGGTGACGCCCTGGAAGTAGGGCTGCGCACCTCAAGAGCGGGCATTAATACTTTGTCGCGGCCGTTGGCTGCGTCGGGATTCGGC
>JBAVEE010000156.1:0-2113 GCA_049587575.1 Bradyrhizobium sp. | reverse complement strand
GCACAGGCCGACCGTATAATTGGCCACGATAGAGTTGGACGAATTAACCGGCCTTGATCTGGCTCAAGTCGAAAGACCAGATCGCAGAATAACCGTTGAGCGTCGCTGGATGCGCTTTTGCGTCGGCAAGCCTCCAGGGCCGTTTGAGCTTGAACATGAAGCAGAATGCCAAATTCGGTATGCGGAGAACGGCGCTCAAGGCCGTTGTCATCATTTCCGGCCTCGTTGCGCTGGGGTTCACCACCGTTGTTTCGAAGGCAGCCGACCCCCTGCCCTCGTGGAACGACGGCCCGGCGAAGCAATCCATCATCGCCTTTGTCGAAAAGGTCACCAATCCCGGCTCGCCGGAGTTCGTGCCGTTGCCCGAACGCATCGCGACCTTCGACAATGACGGCACGCTCTGGTGCGAACAGCCGATGCCGGTGCAATTGTATTTCGCGCTCGACCGCGTCAAAGCGCTGGCGCCCCAGCACCCGGAATGGAAAACCCGGGAACCATTCGCATCCCTGCTCAAGGGCGATCTTCAAAAGGCAATGGCCGGCGGCGATCACGCGCTGCTCGAAATCGTCATGGCCACGCATGCGGGCATGACGACGGCGGAATTCGAGCAAACCGTGAAAGACTGGATCGCCACCGCGAAGCATCCGAAAACCGGCCAGCTTTATACCGACATGGTCTATCAACCAATGCTCGAAGTGCTGTCCTTCTTACGCGCCAACGGCTTCAAGAACTACATCGTCTCGGGCGGCGGCATCGAGTTCATGCGGCCGTGGGCGGCGAGGACTTATCACATTCCGCCCGAACAGGTTGTCGGCAGCAGCATCAAGACGACGTTCGAAATGCGCGACGGAAAACCCGTTCTCGTGCGCTTGCCAGCAATCAACTTCAATGATGACCGGGCCGACAAGCCCGTTGGCATCAACCAGCACATCGGCCGTCGTCCGATCGCCGCGTTCGGCAACTCCCGTGGCGACGAGGAAATGCTGGAATACACGCAAGCCGGCGGCGGCGCCCGGTTCGAACTGCTGGTGCTGCATGACGATGCGGCGCGCGAATATGCCTACGGTCCAGCGCTGGGATTGCCCGAACCGAAACTGGGGGCGTTTCCGCAGGCGCTTTACGACCAGGCAAAGAAGAACGGCTGGACCGTTGTCAGCATGAAGAACGATTGGGGCCAGGTATTTCCGTTCGAACCCGGCCCGGTCACGGCCATCGACATCCTGCTCGAACCGGACGCCACTATGCTCCGCCACGCCGAAGCCGTGAACGCGAGCCTCATGAAGATATTCCCACAAGGGTTTGCGCTGGATGCGGCGCACCGGCCGCACGTGACGATGATCCAGCGCTTCGTCCGCACCGCGGACCTCGACAAGATCTATGCCGCCGCCGGCAAGGTTTTCGCCAACGTCAACGCAGCCGGCATGAAGCTGGAGGCCTTCAAATTCTACTATGTCCCGTCAAACGATCTGGGCCTTTCCGGCATTGTCGCAAGACCGACGCCTGAACTGCTCAAGCTGCAGGATGACCTGATCGCCGCCGTAGCCCCCTTCACGGAGCCGAGCGGAACCTCGGCCGCCTTCGTCACGACGCCCGATGATCGCGTCATCGACCCCTTCCTGATCGAGTATGTTTCAACGTTTGTTCCTAAAAACACGGCCGAACGCTTTAGTCCGCATGTATCCACCGGCCTCGCACCCCGAACCTACCTCGACAAGCTGCTCGCCGAACCGTTCGAGCCCTTCACCTTTTCGCCAGCGGGTGCGGCCGTTTATCAACTTGGCCAGTTCGGCACGGCGGCAAAGAAACTCAGGGAATTTGATCTGAGGCCATGAGGCCGGTTCAACAGCGATGTCCAAACCGGCCTTTAATTTCGGATTTTCAGAATTTTACTTGACGGATCGGTAGAAACACCTTTATTGATTCCCGCCGTCCCGCCTCTTTCGGAGGGGCGTTTCGCGATCGTCACGGACGTGAGGCGGGATGCGGTGGACGCGGGCGGCACCTTTGACGAATGGCGCCTGATGCGAACGGCGAAGTCGTGCGGTCCTGACGCCTCGGCGCTGGCGTCAAATTGGCGGAGGTCACTTCGCCAGTGACGGTGTCGACAAGCCGA
>JBAVEE010000155.1:0-3627 GCA_049587575.1 Bradyrhizobium sp. | reverse complement strand
GTCTGGGCGCAGCTGGCTTGGCCGGAGCGGCCTTTTTCGCGGGAGACTTTTTCGCAGCAGCCTTCTTGGCGCCCGCCTTCTTGGCTAACTTCTTCGGAGCCGCCGCCTTGGACTTCCTGGCCGACTTCTTCGAAGACCTCTTGGCCGACTTCTTCGCAGACTTCTTTGTCTTTTTCGCCGATTTTTTTGCAGACTTCCTGGCGGATTTTTTCTTCGCCGTCAGAAGCTTTTTGTTCTTTTTGGCCTTCTTGCCCTTTTTCTTTTTGCCTTTAGCCATCGTGGTCCTCCTGTTGCCGCTGAGCCGCGTCTATCGAGCGCTTCAAGTCGTCCGCTTTCGCGTCGGGCCAATCGATCAATTCAACCCTGGCCGGGGACCGCCTGTCGCCCAATCGAGAAGCTCAATCGTGTGCACCACGGGAACTGACGTGCCGCCGGCAATCTGCACCATGCATCCAATATTGCCCGCAGCAATCACGTCCGGCTTGACCATCGCAATATTGGCGACCTTCCGATCGCGCAATTTGTTCGCAATGTCAGGCTGGAGAATGTTGTACGTCCCCGCCGAACCGCAACACAAATGGCTCTCGGGTACATCTTTCACCACGAATCCGTTCTTGGAAAGCAATTCTTTCGGGGCTTGCGTGATTTTCTGTCCGTGCTGCAGCGAACAAGCCGAGTGATAGGCGACGACGATGTCGCTGCGTTGCTGCGCAGGCTGCAGATCGAGGCCGCTGACGTACTCGGTGATGTCCTTGGTCAGCGCCGAAACCCTGGCGGCGGCGGCGGCAAAATCCCGGTCCTCGCGCAGCATGAAACCATAGTCCTTGATCACGGTGCCGCAGCCCGACGTCGTGACCAGAATGGCGTCGAGACCGCCTCGCTCGGCCTCCGCGAGCCAGGCGGCAATGTTGGCGCGGGCCAACGCCAGCGCGGCGGCATCGCGGCCGAGGTGATGGGTCAGCGCACCGCAGCATTGCTCATCCTTGACCAGCACAACCTCGATGCCGTGACGCGTCAGCAGGCTGATCGCCGCCTGATTGATCCGCGGCGCCAGAACCTGTTGGGCGCAACCTTGCAGCAGGGCGACCCGTCCGCGCCGTTCGCCCATGGCCGGAAAGACGCTGCCGCTGGCGGGTCCCGGCGCCGGCAGACCGCCTGGCGCCAGCGTCAGCATCGCCTTGATCCGCCGCAGCAAGGTCGGCGTGCTCGATGCCGCCTTGGGCGCCGGCAGCAGGGCGATCAGCGGCCGACCGAGCCGCGCCAGGATCATGCCGGCGCGAAATAAAGCGGGCCGCGGCAATACCCAGGCGAGCGCCGCACGCAACAGCCGCTCGGTCAGCGGCCTTGTATAGTCCCGCTCGATCCTGACCCGCGCCTGATCGACCAGATGCATGTAGTTCACGCCCGACGGACAGGTCGTCATGCAGGCGAGGCAGGAGAGACAGCGGTCGATGTGCTTGACCACTTCCGCGGTCGGCGGCCGATCCTTTTCCAGCATCTCCTTGATGAGATAGATCCTGCCGCGCGGGCTATCGAGCTCGTCGCCGAGCAGCACGTAGGTGGGACAGGTCGCGGTGCAAAATCCGCAGTGCACGCACGCGCGCAAAATCCTGTCCGCTTCGGCGATATCGGGGTCGGCAAGCTGAGCAAGGCTGAATTCGGTCTTCATGCCGCGGATCCCCGTGTCATCCGGCCGCGATTGAGGATGTTTTTCGGATCGAAGCCGCGGCGAACGCGTTCGCTCAAGGCAGCAACGCCGGCCTTCTGCGGATGAAACACATCGATATTGCGCCGCACTTCGGCGGAGCCGCGCAGCAGCATCGCATGACCGCCGACGGCTTCGACGCGTGGCCGCACCGACGCCACCCCGGCATCGGGCTTGGAAGGCAGCGCCGCCCAGATCAGGCCGCCGCCCCAATCGTAGATCAACTCGGCGCCGGTATCGCGCGCCAGGGCCTGGCCAAGGGCGCCGCCGGAGGCCGGCGGACAGACGATCCGCCATACCGGCCACGCTCCGAGCGCGCCCCTGGCCGCGAACGGCTCGACGTCGCGAACGGAACTCCAGATCGCCGCCGAGGACGCATCCTCCAGAATCTCGGCCGCCGCAAACGGCGCGAGCAGCCTGGCGAGCGCCGCCGCGCGATGGGTCGCGGACGCCGTGATACCCTCCAGCCGCAACAATGTGACCGCCTCTCGCGGCGATCCGACATCGCCAAGGGGTCCCGCGGCATCCCGGAATACCGAATTCGGGACATGCGCCGCACCCGACACATCGAACGGCGAGCCCAATGCCGCCGTCATTGCCCGGTTGGCCGAAACGTCGTCCAGTCCGCGCAGCAGCAGGGTCCGCTCGCTTTCGGGCCTTGGCATGACCTTCAGGGTCACCTCCGTCATCACCGCGAGGGTGCCCCATGAGCCCGCCAGCAGCTTACAAAGGTCATAGCCGGTGACGTTCTTCACCACCCGGCCGCCGGCCTTGAAACTGTCGCCGAAGCCGGACACCGCGTGGGCGCCGAGCAGATGATCGCGGGCGCCCCCGGCCTGAACGCGGCGCGGCCCCGCAAGACCGGCGCCGATCATGCCGCCGATGGTCCCGTCACCTGCCGTCCCCAGCAACAGCGCGGTGTTGACCGGCTCGAACGCGAACTGCTGGTTTTTCGAGTCGATCAGCGACTTGACGTCGGCGAGCGGGGCGCCCGCCTGCACGGTGATGATCAGCTCGTTCGGTTCATAGGACGTCACCGCGTTCAGCGCGGACAGATCGAGCAGCGCGTTGGTCGCCATCGGCTGGCCCATCAGCCGCTTTGAGCCATGGCCGATGATCTCCAGCGGCTGCTCGCTGGCGATCGCCGCGCGCACCGCCTGCTCGACATCCCTGGCGTCACGTACTTTCAGAGTATCCACGCCAACCGCCTAGCTTTCATCGCCGATCCGCCCTGAGCCAAGCGTTCCGCCGCCAGCCACATTCCATGGCATCTTCTAAAGGCATCGATGCAGGACACAAGACCGGGAGTGATGGCCCGGCGCCCTCGCGAGTGGGGGCACCCCGCTAAGGCCGGGTCGATACGGTCCGGATATGTGGATTCAATGGCGGGCAGGCAATTTCGCGCCGGAAGTCAAATTCGCGCACCAAACAAGGTCCTGAACGCCTCGACGCCGCTTTCGGTCATTTCGACCGACCGGCCCAGACGCCGCCTGCGAATCCAGTCGCGCTGGAAGCCCAGATCGGCAATGGCCGCCCCGACCCTGCCGGCAAGATGCGGGCGCCGTTCGCTCCAGTCGAGGCAGGGCCGGCAGAACGCGCGGCGGCTGCGAACCGGTGCGGTGAGGTCGATGCCGATATCGGCCAGGAAGTCCGATCCTGCCGCAGTCAATTCCCCGGCGTCGGCGTCAAGGACGAGATACCGACGTTCAATCATCGCGTCGGTGAGCGCGACGCCAAGCTCCCCGGCCAGATGATCATAACAGGTTCGCGCCCGCCTCATCTCGCTGTCGATCCTGGACGGAGGGCGAAACCTCGGCGGCCCCGTCGCCGCGACATTCATGATGCCTTCGAGCATCCGGGCGACAAGCGGTGTTGCCAGCCGGTAGAACCGGCGCGGTCCGCGCTTTTCCACGGCCAGAAGC
>JBAVEE010000154.1:0-1875 GCA_049587575.1 Bradyrhizobium sp. | reverse complement strand
GCCTGATGGCGTCGGACGCGGCGAGTTGGCGCATGGCGGTCGCGCCGTTCGGAAAGATTTTGAGCCGGGCGGTCACCTCTTCGGCAATGCCCAGCTGCTGCAGAACCTTTGCGACGTGAATCCCGGCCGTCGACGCCTTGGTGTCGGGAACGAAGATTGCATCGGCCTCGAGCAACGCGGCGCGCAGGCTCGCGGCGTCGTTGATCGTGACCTTCGGATCGCCGGTGCGGACCGCGATCGCGGTCTCGACCAGGCCGACATCGGTGATCGAGGCGGGGACGACGAGGTTCTCTGCCGCAAGATCCGCAATGATCTTCGCGGTCAATATGACGATGTCGGCGGGCGCGCCGCCGCGCAATTTGCCGGCCATGGCGCCGACCGCGCCGAACTCGCCTTCGATGGCAAGGCCGGTCTGCGCCTTGAATTGCGCCGCGAGGCTGGCGACCAGTCCCTGGGCGGCGCCGCCGCTGAGAATCTTCAGACTGGTCATGACGAGAGTTCCATCGCTGCGATCAGCCGCTCGCGCGTGATAGGCAAGTGGCGAACCCTTATCCCCAACGCGTCGAACACGGCGTTGGCAATCGCCGCCGTGACCGGGCCGTGCGCGGCTTCGCCGGCGCCGACGGGGTCGATGTCCGGCCGCGACATCACCTCGACCTGCACTTCGGGCACCTCGCTGAAGCGCAGGATCGGATATTCGGTCCAGGAATTGCTGGTGATGCGCGCGTGGTCGAAGCGAACCCGCTCCCTCAGCACCCAGCTCGTGGCCTGGATCGCGCCGCCCTCGATCTGGTTGATCACGCCATCCGGATTGATGGCTTCGCCGACATCGACCGCGATCGTCAGGCGCTTGACGCGGATATCCTCGGTGCCTTCGACTTCGGCGATCACGGCGCAATAGGCGCCGGTGTTCTTGTAGCGCGCAAAGCCGAGGCCATAACCAATGCCGTCCCGCTGGGCCGGCTTCCAGCCGGCGCGTCTGGCGACGGCGCGGATCACATCCTGCGCGCGGCTGTCCGACAAATGGCGCAAGCGGAAGGAAACCGGATCTTCGCCGCGTTCGGTCGCCAGTTCGTCGAGAAAGGATTCGATCGCAAACACGTTGCCCTGAGCCCCGAGCGTCCGCAGCGCCGAGGTTCGTATCGGCATGGTCGTGAGGCGATGGGATTCGATTTGCCAGGACGGAAAATCGTAGAGCGGGATCGAATTGCGATCGGCGCCGCCGCCATTGGCCTGCGGCGGATTGGTGGCGATGGCGCGCGGGAACGGCTTTGCCAGTTCGGTTGCCGCGAGCAGGGTAGGCAGGTCCGCGCGCCCCGGCCGCGCCGTGTGGCCATTGCCCCAGATGCTGTGGCGCCAGTCGACAATCTCGCTTTGCGTATCGAGGTCGGCCTCGATCTCGATGGTCATCGCCGCCCCAAACGGCGCGTGCGACATCTCGTCGGCGCGCGACCATTGTACGCGGACCGGCCGGCCGCCGGCCGCTTTCGCCAGCAGAACGGCGTCGAGCGCAACGTCGTCGGCGGCATTGTGTCCATAGCAGCCGGCGCCCTCCATATGCTCGACCGTGATGTTCTCGACCGGCAGTTTAAGGACCAGCGCAAGGTCGGCGCGGAGCAGATAGACCCCCTGGCTGTGGGTCCAGACCCGGACCCGATCTCCGGTCCACTGCGCCATGGCGCAGGAGGGCGCAATCGACCCATGCGCGATATAGGGACGGGTATATTGCCGGTGGATCGTGCGCGCCTTCTCTGGCGCCGATGACGCGGTCTTGCTGGCGATGACGGTCAACTCGGCGGGCTGGACCTTCAGCCACTCGGCCAGCCCGTCTTCGTCGGGCAACGTCTCTCGCGACGACCAGACGGCGCCCTTGCG
>JBAVEE010000153.1:0-3754 GCA_049587575.1 Bradyrhizobium sp. | reverse complement strand
CTTCTCGCCTACGATCACGCGTTGAAAATCGAGCCTCCTCATATCGGAGCCGAAAATCGAAGGCGGGCGGATGCCTTTTACAAAAGGGGCGCCTGCTTCCGACACCTGATGAGGCTCGAAGAGGCCTGTATCAGCTACGGCGAGGCGCTGGCGATTTACCCCGATCACTTCGATGCCTTGAACGACCGGGGCCGCACGCTGCTTGACCTGTGGCGGGCCGACGAGGCCCTGATCGATTTCCGCAAGGCGATCGCGCTCGAACCCGCTTCGGTCGCCACCCTCAACAATTGCGGCATCGCCCTCATCTTGCTGAGGCGAAATGAAGAGGCCCTGACGATCCTCGATCGCGCGCTTTCAATTGCCCCCGAGCTGGAGGAATTATTCAACAACAGGGGTAATGCATTGAAGAATCTCGGGCGCCTCGATGAAGCGCTCGCGAACTATGATCGCGCAATCGCGCTCAAACCTGACTACGTTGAAGCCCACAGCAATCGCGGAAATTGCCTGGATGAAATGGGCCGGTATCCCGAAGCATTATCGAGCTACCAGGACGCCCTGGCGTTGCAGCCCCACCATGCCGATGCACGCTGGAACACCGCCATTAATCGTCTTCGCGCCGGCGACCTCAAGACCGGCTGGGTCGAATACGAGTCGAGATGGAAGATCAGATCGTTTCAGGTCAAACCTTGGCACTTCGAGCAGCCGCTGTGGATTGGCGCTGAGCCCATCGACGGCAAGATCTTGCTGCTGCACAATGAGCAAGGTCTCGGTGACGCACTGCAGTTTTGCCGATACGTTCCTCTGCTGGCGGCGCGCGGCGCCCGCGTCGTCCTGGAAATCGACGGGCCGCTGAAACAGCTTCTTTCCGGACTGACCGGTGTCTCGCACTGTATCTCCAAGGGAGAGACGCCACCCGACTTCGACTTCCATTGCCCATTGACCAGTCTGCCGCTCGCCTTTGACACGACACTCGACACGATTCCCTCGGCGGTGCCTTATATTTCAGCCGGGGCCGGCGCCACCGACTGGGAAGCGCGGCTCGGTTCACGAAACCTGCCGCGGATAGGGCTCGTTTGGTCGGGAAATCCGGATCACAATAACGATCGCAACCGGTCGGCGCCGCTAAGCTCCCTGCTGCCGCTCCTCGACGTTGCAGCGCAGTTCGTCAGTCTTCAGAAAGATGTTCGTTCCGGCGATGAAGTCGTTCTTCGGGAAAGAAGCGACATTCTTCAGCTTGGACCCGAACTTCGTAGCTTTGTTGACACTGCGGCATTGATCGAGCATCTCGACCTCGTGATCTCGGTCGACACCAGCGTCGCCCACCTCGCCGGTGCCCTTGCCCGTCCCGTCTGGATCATGCTGCCACATGTTCCGGATTGGCGCTGGCTGCTCGATCGTGACGACTCGCCCTGGTATCCAACGGCTCGCCTTTTCAGACAGAGCCAGACACGTGAATGGCATTCCGTCGTTGAGGAAATGCGCCGGGCGCTGGTAAAATTTGTGACGGCAGCGCAATCCCGGCGGGGATAGATTGTCGCAAGGGATCACCGCCGCCCGCTTTTGCGGGCCATGCGTACGAACATTTTTAGCCAAATTTTCGCGCCGGTATCAACGCGTTGCTGAGCGCGTTCTCTAACAAATCGTTGAGACGTGTAATTCATAATTGCCTACGGAGAGGGGTTGGGATTTGTCTCGAGGGAAGCCAGGAGGCTGCCATGAGTACGGATTTCAGCATCAAGCCGGTGGGGGCGCCGGTTGCCACGCTTATTGTGTCGCCGGTGAGCGTTGCGGCCGATAACGCCGTCGCGACGCAACTACCGCCAAGCCGAAGCGTCACGGTTCCCGACGCCAGCGCGGGCGTCCGCAACGATTCGCAGGCCCCGAGCGATTACGTGTCGCATCAGGCGTTCTTCGACCGCGCCGCGGCGTCGGTCGTCTTTCAGGTCGTCGATGGCAGGACCGACCAGGTGGTGGAGCAATTCCCGGACGAAGCGGTGCTGCGCCGCCGCGCCTATTTTCATACCCTGGACCTGACCAGGGACGCGCCCACGCGCCTTCTCGCCACCGATCGCAAGGCCTGAGATCACGGCCTCCGAGCAGCGCGGCGATGGCGCAAGCCTTCAGGCCTGACCCGCCAGGCCGGCCGCGATATTGCAATTGATGTCGATCAGCGATTTCAGCTTTGACGGATCCGGATCCATCTGCATCTCGACCGTCTGCTTCATGACGAAGATACCGATATTGGCGATGTTGCGACGAACTTCGATCGGCTGCGGACTATCGTTGGCCTGGGCAGCGCTCATGAAGATCGACCACAGCCGGCGGTTGAAGAGCAACGCCTTGTGCATGTTCTGGTCAGGACCCGCCCAGTTCGCCTGGACGTCCCGCAACTGTTTTGCGGCCTTCAGCAGCGCCTGCGCCTCGATTTCCCTGGGAGTTGCCGTCGTTTGCGAGGTGCGAGCATAGGCATTGGCGGCATGAGACATCTATCACCTCGAAGGAACTCTTACGCGGGTACGCAGGCCTGGAGCTGCCCAACTTTTGTACGCGGCCGCCTTTAAAATAGGGTTAGCGGGTGTTTCCCTATTTGTCCGGATAATGTCCATTGCTCATTATTGGCCGGCGCCGCCTTGCGAGAAGCGCAAAAACGGCGGGGTTTCCCCCGCCGCTTTACCTTTTCTCTTGCCGGTGAGCTTAGCGCAGAAGCTGCAGCACGCTCTGCTGGGACTGGTTGGACAGGGCCAGCGCGGACACCGCGATCGACTGGCGCGTCGACAGTGCCTGGCTGTTGGCCGCTTCCTCGTTGGTGTCCGCCAGCGTCAGGTTGGCCGAGCCGGTCTGCAGCACGTTGATCAGGTTCTTGGCGAAGTCCTGGCGGATCTGCACGATCGACAGGTTGGAACCGAGCGCCGAGGCTTCCGACCGCAGCTGGTCTGAAGCGGCGGTCACCTTGGCGATCACCGCGTTGGCCGAGCTGTTGTCCCGGAAATCGGTACCCGCGGTCAGCGTCGAAAGGCCGAGGCCGGCCGCATCATAAGTGACCCCGGAGACGGTGAGCGTGGACTTGCCGGTTTCGTTGAAAGTCAGCTTCAGATCGTCGCCGTTCAGCAGGTTGATGCCGTTGAACGACGCGTCCTGCGACGTCGTCGTGATCTGCGTGATGATGTTGTTGTACTGGCTGACCAGGCTGGCTCGCGTCGCCTGTGAGTTCGCGTCGGGGACGGGAGCGGTAGCAGCTCCGAACGTCGCAGACCCGGTGGTTCCTGTAAGGGAAATCGCACCGATCGTGGACGAAGCCACGTCATTGATCGTGGTGATGACGAGATCGTTGGAGCTGTCGAGACTGGCGGTGAGGTTGTTGGCCGCCAAGGCGGTGTTCAGCGTGGCGAGGGACGTGGTGGCGCCGAAAGTGAAGGCGGTCGCCGTGCCGCCGCCGGTAGCAGCGATGGAGAGGACCTCGCCGCTCTTGATAGCGCTGCCGTCAACCAGATTGGTCGCGGTCGAGCCAGAAGGCAGGGCTGTCGAAGTAGCCGTCGACTTGGTCGTATAGCCGGCGGGCGCCTGCAGCACCTGGTTGGCGATCGACTTGGCGGTATCGACCAGGCTCTGCAGCGAGGTAAGGCCGGTGTTGGCGGCCTGCAGCACCTGCACGCCGTTACCGATGCTGTCGAGCAGGTTGTTGATGTCGCTGGCGCGGTTGTTGAGGCCCTGCGCGGTGAAGTAGTTGGTCGGGTTGTCGAGCGCCGAGTTGACC
>JBAVEE010000152.1:0-25142 GCA_049587575.1 Bradyrhizobium sp. | reverse complement strand
GCGCAGAAATACGGGATCGCGCCCGGCGATCGCGTGGCCCATCCGCTCTTCAATGGCCGGTAACCGGGCCGAGGAGGCACGAGCCTGACCGGCTCTGATTGAATCGGATCCCGCCGCCCCGATCAAGCCCGAAGCCATGCGTCGCTCGAAAACGCTTCCGTCTTGCTGGTAGGGCCTGAAGCGTGTATCGACGACCTTTCCCAGACGATCGGGGTATAGCGCAGCCTGGTAGCGCGGCAGTTTTGGGTACTGCAGGTCGTTGGTTCGAATCCAGCTGCCCCGACCACGCTTCTCGTCGATTTGGCATTACTCGGTTTCCGTCGCGGTGCCGCGGGAAGGAGAGGCGGGAGGCGAAATCGCCAGAGCCTGTCAGCCCGCCGACCGTCAGGCGGGCCGATAGGTTGAGGCATCACAGACACCCATCAATCCGGTAACGGCGGCAGGTTGCGACATGCGAGTTCTGGTCACCGGCAACGCCGGATTTATCGGCTTTCACACCGCGGCGCGCCTGCTGCAGCGAGGGGATTCCGTCGTCGGGGTCGACGTCGTCAACGACTACTACTCGCCGGAAATCAAGGAGTCCCGGCTCGAGGTTCTGCAGCAAATAGCGTTACAAAGTGCTGGAGACTATCGATTTCACCGCGTGAATCTGGCGGACCCTGCGGCCGTGAAGAGCTGCTTCTCCGATGGCCCTTTCGACAGGGTCATTCATCTCGCGGCCCAGGCCGGCGTTCGCTATAGCCTGGAGAACCCTCACGCCTATGTCGAAAGCAACATCGTAGCCTTCACCAACATCCTGGAGGCGTGCCGATATGCAAAGGTCGGTCACTTGACCTATGCAAGTACGAGCAGCGTCTATGGGGCGAACACCAACATGCCGTTCAGTGAACATCGCGGCGCCGACCATCCGCTGCAGTTCTATGCCGCAACCAAACGCGCCAACGAGTTGATGGCCCACAGCTACAGTCACCTGTTCAGGCTGCCGACAAGCGGGCTTCGCTTTTTTACGGTGTATGGGCCCTGGGGCCGGCCCGACATGGCGTTATTCCTGTTTACCAGGAACATTCTGGCCGGCCAGCCGATCAAGCTTTTCAACAACGGCGAACACATTCGCGATTTCACCTTCGTCGACGATATCGTCGAAGGCGTTATCCGCGTCAGCGACGACATCGCCCGGCCGAATCCTGATTGGGACAGCGACAATCCGGACCCGGCGACGAGCAACGCGCCGTTTCGCATCCTCAATATCGGCAATAATACGCCGGTCCACCTCACGGCGTATGTCGAGGCGATCGAGGACGCGCTCGGCAGGAAGGCTATCCGCGAATTCCTGCCCTTGCAGCCTGGCGACGTCCCGAATACATCCGCGGATGTAAGCTCACTCATGAAGGCAGTAGGTTATCAGCCGAGCACTCCCGTCCGCGAAGGTGTGGCTCGTTTTGTCGCGTGGTACCGGGATTATTTTAAAATCTAGAATTGAACTAAAAAAGACACCGGCCTGCCGGCAGCGGATTTCGGCGTTAAAAAAACGGTCAAATCGCAGCGAAGATAATCCGCTAAAGGGATCCGCCCGCAGCGGTGACCCTTGCAGGGCGGATTTTGAAATACTGCTTGGCAAAAGCCACGATTTCGGGGTCCGTGGGGTGATCGGCGGCTTGGACCGCAACGATGCGATCGCCGATGCCTGGATGCTTTTCGCGGATGAATTTTGCGAGTTCCGTCTTTGCGCCGGCAGGGCCAATGATCAGGATTTCACCGGCATCGCCGACCGCGTTCAACACCTGTGCGAGAAAATCCTTGTCAAATCCGACATGGCCGCTGCCGATCGAGTTGGCTTTATGGTGGAGGTGCCGCGTCGGCATATTCGGATGCAGGACAACCTCGTCTTCGCCCGACAAGCCAATGTGAAAAACCTTGGCTTGTGCATGATCGATCCAAACAATCGCGTGGAAGTGGGTCGGCATGTTTTTGTCGCTCCTGGCCTGCGATCCGTTGCCCCTGGATGATTGCCACGGGATGCGCGGGCATGAGTATTTTGGGGTCGAGAACAGTTACCGCAATGCCATCCTGGCCGCTTGATTCAGGTCAATCGGGCCGTCGAAGCTTGCAGGCGGCTACTCAGGCAATTCCAGCTTCCTGCCGCGGCCGAGGGCAAACTGACCGACCGGGCCCTCGACGTGGAATTCGAGCCCCGTCATTTTCGCGAACAGGTCGATGTTGTTGGTTCCGATCGCACATCCGCCGAGCCCCATGTCGGTTGCCATCATGTAGAGCGTCTGGAGCAATACGCCGACATCCTTGAGGATCAGCGAATAGGCGACCGAGCTGTACTTCCATGAAACCCGGCCAAAGCGCGCGGCGATCGTGATCAGGATCTGGGGCGCGGCGGGGGCTCCCATTGCAAATTCGGCGGCTGCCAGCTGCGCTTCGAGTTCCGGCGCGTGGACGTCAATCGGCACCAGCGCGTGCCGGTCGGCATCGTAATGATAGAAGCCGCGCGCAAGTCCTTCGCAGTTGGCTGCCGCCAGATAGAGCTCAAGCTCGTAGGCGCCGCCTCCCGACGGATACGGCCTGGCGGCATACGAGACATCAGGACCGCCGTTGCCGAAGTCGACCTTGTCGTTCCACTTCGCCTGGATCCGCGCGGCGCTGTCGAGAAACCGCGCAAGCTCGGCGAGGGTGATCGGCTGGGTATCGTCGAAGTCGCGCATCGAGTGGCGTTCGTGCAGGAGCCTCGCGAACGGCGAGGGTGGTTCCGAAGGCGTCGCCGAGACCTTGCCGAGATCGATGGCTTTCCCGGGCCAGCGCGGCCGCACTGCGGGTAGCGGGGGAATGAGATCCGCATAGGCATAAAGTCCGCCGAGCGGGTTGGCTTGCCGTCCCTCCGTGCTGCGGGTGTGGAACAGAAGATCGTGAAAATCCCAGAGCACGAGGTTGCCGTCGCCCTCGGATGTTCGCAGGCCATCGCCTTTGGCAGCTTCGATCTTGAAAAGGATCTGGCAGTCCACCAGCAAGGCGAGCAGCTCCAATCCGGGAAAGCCTCGCTCCCGCCGCAGCGTGCTGATCTTTTGCGGCGTGGACAAGGAGGCGAGGGCGGCGGCGATCTTCGGATCGCAAATTCGAAACAACGCGCCGGCGCGCGGCGATTCCAGCACCATTTCGTTGCCGCGCCTCCGCAAATAGGCGAACCGCGACAGCGCAATCACGTCCTTGTTTCCGAGCTTTGGCGTTCGCGGCCAATATTCGGCAACCTGCGGTTCGATGACGACCTGATCCTTATCGGTGCGGGCAGGCCCGAAGCGATATTCCAGCAGGCCGCTTTGGGCCAGTCGTCGGACCAAAAGATCGATTTCCTTGTCGGATGCACGGCCAGTCGCGAACGAAGCCAGCGCCAGGCCCCTACGCAACTCCAATGCACGTTTGGCCGCGCTGGAACTGAATTTCCCGAGGCCCAGCGAGTAGCCGTTGAAACAGGCGGCAAGGCTCCCGTCTGCCTTCGCTTCGAGCGTGATGTGGCCGCCGATGCGGGCGGAAATGACGGGTGGCGTGATCCGACGTCCAGTTTTTTTTCCGGGAGCGCGCAAGCCGGCATGCCCTCAGGTATGGGGAAGGAATGGAGTAAGTTCGCTTTCCGGCATCGGTTGGTCTCGCAGCCCGAGTTTTACCGGGACATCGTAAAGTCGGCCCGGCGCGTAGCGGCGGTAGAAGTGACGCAGTCCGGGAACGATCACTCTCACGACGGGAACCTCGACATCGGGTCGCGTCTGATCGAGGACGAGAAAATCAAGGCCCGCGCGCTTCGCGATCTCAACACAGGCCTCCACCTGCTGAAGGGTGTTTTCAAGAGGGCCGAATTTCGCACCTGAATCAGGAGGCGCAGCCGGTTTGCCGCTTGGCGTCAGGAACGGGTAATCCTTCAGTCGCAACGGAGTGACGCCGTCGAGACTCGGTTTCTCGCCGGTTCCGCCTCCCATCAAACCGATCGACAAAAACTGATTCAGTTCCGTCAACGTACGCAACAAGGCGATGCGGCTATCGAAGTGCGCACCCGAGCCGAACTCGATGTTTTCATGCCCGTTCTGCATCCAATGCAGCATCGCCACATAGGTCGGAACCCCGAGATCGCTGGTGATGTCGAGCACCCACAGCCGCCGTCCGGCGTCGGCAAGCTGGCTGTGCAGGTCGCGAACATAGGAATCGTCGAACTGGCTGAGGTCGACTTCTTCCCGCTGCAATCGGTTGTACCACCAGATCGCGTAGGCATCGCGTTCGACCAGCTCGAGGAATCCCTGAACGATGGCCTCCTGCAGCATGTTGCCGGCGGCACAACCATTGGAGTCGGCCCGGTAGGTGCCGGGGCCGCCGCCGTAGAAGAAATACATCAGGCTGGTCGGAAGATATCTGAAGCGCTGATCGCGAAGGGACCAGACGGGGGTCCATTCCATCTTTCTGGCGGGGTCGAAGGAAGCCGGGACCTGATGGGGATCATCCGGTTCACTTTCCGGTGCGTCGTATTGGGCGTCGCTGAACAACAGCACATCGTTGGGGTGAATGGCCTCGCCGGAGGGAAAGTCCGAAAAGCGCTTGGTCAGCCGGATCTCGTCGCCCTGGAAGATACCCGAATAACGCTCTATCGCCTCCATCAGCGCGCTGGCTTCTGCCTGTTCGGCTGTGGAGCCTTTGCCGAAACTGCCGCCGGTCAGTCCGGATCTGAGTGCGTCGATGGTCATGGCCGGCCCGGAGAAGTTATGCCCGGCAAAAAAATTGGTGTTCATCGGCAGATCGGCTTCGATCCGTTCGAGCCGCGTGACCACGCCGGTGAGCGGGCTCACATGCTTTCGGAAGCGCGCTACCGTTGCTCTCGACGACACGGTGCGGTATCCGCCGCTCGTCACCATCAGCTTGGCCCCGGGACCCAGCTCCATCGGCGAGGGCGGGCGGCGCGGATTCCGCAACTTCCTGCTGCCGCAGGTCGGACATTGCGGGCGCTTCGCGACGTAGTGCTTGACGACACTGGCACCTAACAGATCGTGGCTGATGATGTGATTGTTCAGGTCCGTCCGAAAGCCAGTGGCGATAGCCTTGGCAACTTCAAGGGCGGCAAGCTGGATGGCTCCTTGCCCAAGCGGGTTACGGCTGAGCGGTGAAATGGCGACGGCGCGCGCCGCTCCGCGCTCAAGAAACCCCTTGATCTCGCGATTGCGGATCATGCGGTCGAACAGACAGGTCCAGCACGGGCCATCGCCCGGATTGAACACCGGTCCTACCAGAGGAAAGGCGCCGGAAGGTTGCACAAGGAGCCAGGGTGTGCGGTCCGACACCCGCCGCTTGTTCAATTCAGCAAGCCGCCGTTCGAGGTAATCGTTGGCCAGGGTGACAGTCAGATCCGCATCGCGCTTTGAGACCCGGACGCCGAACGCGCTCAGCGCGTCGGCGAACTCGGCTGCACCTTGCACATCGATTGCTTCAACGCGCACGCGGCACTTCGCGAGATTTTGCTCGGCCTGGCCGGATGGCAGACCCAGACTTGCCCAGTAACCGGCGACTACGCCGGTGGACGCGGGCGATGCCTCGACGATATAGCGGCGTTCGATCAGGCGTCTGAGAGCTTCCTCGACTTTGTCGGGTGGAAAACGCTTTCCGAATTCGGCGAGAAGTTGCTGAAGGCTCTTTCCGCCTTTACCGATAGCGGTGGCAAGTGCGCAGTAGAGTTCACCGTGCAGGAAAAACTTGCGGTCTTCGGAGTAGAGGCAGACCGCGTCTGGCGGCAAGACATAAACAGTAAAATTCGGCGCAAACTGCGCGATGTCCTTGCCGGCGGTGCGGCGGGCTGAGGAGGTCTTGCGATTGCCTGTCATGATTTCAGCACACGAAGTTTGCGTACGACGCTGGCTCGCAGGAGCAAGACGTTTTCTCGGATCACAGAAACTCCCTCATTTTCAAGTTGGCGCGCGGGTGTTTCTTATGCGGTGGGAGATTGATTGGGCCGCTATGCGCGGCGAGCCTACGCACGCCCCGGACGAAGCCGCAATGGCACGATGCTGCAACGTAACAATACATTGGCCGGGATCGACTTTGTCGAACCCGGCCAAGACGGAAAGCATCAACGTGGCAGATGGTTTCGGTCTAGCAGAGGCGGCAAGATCCCCACGACAGGCAGCAGCCACCATAGCCACATCCCCAGCCGACTCCGCAACCTCCACAGCCTCCGCAACCACGGCAACCTCTGCAGCCCCTGCCGCCGCAGCCCCTGCCGCCGCAGCCTCTGCAGCCACAGCCGCGTGCCAATTGTATCCCGCCCTTGGCCTCCGCCGCGTTCTCCTTGTCGAAGACGTAAAACGTCGCCAGACTGACGTCGGCGATTTCCTCGTCACCCAAAGTGATCTGATGGCTCGGCGAATAATTCGGCGTCTGGGGCTGATCGCTTACTGGTGCAACGGCTGCCGACGCGCCTCCCACCAGCGAAAAGGTCAAACCGGCCGCGCCAAATGCTGGCAGGGCGTTTGTCACTCGCTTTTGCTTCGAAGCATGTTTCACTCGTGGCATATTCGAATCCTCCATTGTTTCGCAAGCGGTTCGAGTTAGGCAAGTCTACTTCAAGGGCTGACCACTCGCAAGGCGAAGGCACTTGCCGACATGCCTTAAGCCCATAAATCGCCAAGATTTCACGTTCATGAACGATGCCAATAATGCCCGTCATTCATGATTCATTCATCATCGAGGTCGTCTGAGATCTCGCGCCGCCCTTGCTCGGCGTTCGCCATGTCTTGCTTATGGGCCGGCTGACAGCGCCCGTTCTTGCATTTGCTGCCGTCCGCCATTATTGAGCCGAAACGATCTGGCCGCTCGATGGTGTGCCGCAAAAGCAGCCACGCAGGCAAATTGCGGCACTGCGATATCTCGCAGGCGCGCACGGAGAATCGGATTTTGGTCGATTATCCCGGAAGTTTCGCCTGGTACGAATTGATGACCACGGACACGGCGGCGGCCAAGACGTTCTACGGCAACGTCGTGGGTTGGGGGATGCAGGACGCGTCGACGCCAAATCTTGCCTACACACTGTTTACCGCTGGAAAGGTTCCGCTGGGCGGACTGATTGACCTGCCCGAGGAGGGCAGGAAGATGGGCGCGTGGCCAAGATGGATGGCCTATGTCGAAGTCAACGACGTCGGGGTGACGGCTGAGCGGATCAAGCGTCTTGGCGGCGCGGTGTATGTCCCACCAACAAACACCAACATTGGCCTCATTTCAGTTGTTGCCGACCCTCAGACGGCAACATTTGGGTTGGTCAAGGGGCTGAAGGTTGGCAGACAAGAGCCTGCCGAGTCCGGCAAGCCCGGGCGCGTCGGCTGGCACGAGTTGTTCGCGGCAGACCGGGAAAAGGCGTTTTTGTTCTACAGCGAGATTTTCGGCTGGCGGAAAGGGGACGCCGATATCAGCCAGAAAGTCACTTATCAGTTGTTTTCAGCCGGTGGACTGACGGTCGGCGGCATGTTCACAAAGCCTTCCACGCAGCCGGTTCCGTTCTGGTTATTTTATTTCAATGTCGAGGACATCGACGCGGCCGTGGAGCGCGTGAAGGCCGGTGGCGGGCAGGTCTCGAAAGGCTCGCTTGAACTGCCCGGCGGCAACTGGATCGCCCGCTGCGCTGATCCCCAGGGCGCCACGTTCGCGCTGCAGGGAAAGCGAAGTCCTGACTCCAAGCTCGGATGGTCCACGGAGTGGAGCGGGTTTTCGTCGAGAGGTCGATTGCTGACTCCCAAACCCCCTGACCCGGCGCGAGGCTCGGATTCGGAGAGTTAGCAACCTGCCGGCCTGGATCAGGCCGCTTTCGCCGCCGCCGGCCTGGGAAGCGGCTTGTCCTGCCTCTTCGACCAGGAGATGTAGTAGGCGACGACGGTCATGATGGCTATGCCCGTCACGCTGACGAAGATCTGCGCGAACAGCGAGCCGGAACTCATCATCAGTTCGAAGTGCCCGACAAAGGACAGGAATACGCCAACGCAGAAAACCGCGAGCGATTGCTGGCCGCAGACGATGATGGGATCGAACATCTTCCATTCCAGGCCCGGCCATTCCTTGGGCACAAACCTGATGACCAGGATCACGATCGTCACGAAATGCAGGAAGCGGTAGGGCGCGAGATTGGTCTTGTCGTTCGGGTTGAAGGCCGAATAAAGCCAATCGGGGAACATCGCGCCGAAATCCGGAAACTTGCCCGCCATCGTCATCACCATCGCAAAGATGAGGTAGGCGATGCAAAAATACAGGGTGAAGCGGGAGTCGATAATCGAACGGGATCTCCTTGCTCCACCCAGCGCGCACCATGAGCCGAACACAAACAAAACCTGCCAGCAATAGGGGTTGAAATACCAGGTGCCGGCTGGATAGGCCGTGAAATTCCAGCCGAACTGCCGGGCAGTGAGCCACAAAGCAATGGATGCAAGCATCGTCCAATTGGGCTGGCGCAGCATGAGCCATAGTACCGGCGGGAAAAATCCCATCAGGACGATATAAAGCGGAAGCACGTCGAGGTTGACCGGCTTGAACTTGAGCATCAAGCCCTGCCGCAGCGTCTCGGTCGCATTGTCGACCAGGCCCGCGACATTGAACTCGTTGATAATTTCGGAATCGCCGAACCGCAGCGCCAGATAGCTGATCGAGGCAATGTAAATCACGAACAGGATGATATGGGCGACGTAGAGCTGCCAGACCCGCTTGGTCAAACGGGTTGCGCCGACGACGAAGCCGCGCTCGATCATCATCCGGGCGTAAACGAACGAAGCGGTGTATCCCGAGATAAATACGAAGAGGTCGGCGGCGTCGCTGAAGCCGTAGTTTCTCGTGGTGATCCAGTTCACGACGTTGTCTGGAATGTGATCCAGGAAAATCGCCCAGTTTGCGATTCCGCGGAACAGATCGAGCCGGAGATCGCGTCCTTTTTCCGGCAGGGTTGCGTTGATTTTCATGGGGGCCGTTTCGATGTGATGCGTCCGAAAGGGGCGAGCAGCAGGGCTGGGGCGTCAGTCACGCAACGGGCAACATTGTCACCGCGCCACATAATGATTATACCATTCCCGAACGTGTTGCATCCAAGGCTGGGAATCACCGATCGTATTTATGAGGGGTGTATCTATATTATCCCGGCTGTTTCCACCACGTGCATCGTGCCGCATTTCCCAAGGGGGCTGACTATCCATGACCGCACGCATCTTTAAGCCCGCCAAAAACGCGATGCAATCGGGGGTCGCCAAAACCAAGGAATGGCAGCTCGATTATGAACCGGAACAGCCGCGCGTCATCGAGCCTTTGATGGGCTGGACCAGCTCCGGCGATATGAAGCAGCAGCTCACTATTCACTTCCATACCAAGGAAGAGGCTGTGGCGTATTGCGAGCGCGAGGGGATTCCCTATCAGGTATTGGAGCCGAAGGAGCCGGCGCGCCGGCAAGCCGCCTACGCCGACAATTTCGCTTTCCGGCGCGGCGAGCCTTGGACTCATTAGCCTTGAACCCATTAGCCCGGACCCGCTAGCGCGGGCTCCCGCCGGCCGCCTGGCTCGAAAGTTCTGGGTTGCCTAAGCCGGCGGCGCAATGACACCATGGCGCTAGCCGATGCGCAGAATGCGGCGCACCATAAGAAATGCTGAAGGCCATGCCGCTTCATTCCAGTACCGACCCCGCCTCGTCTGAATTTGCCCGTAACGCCGAGGCGATGCGCGCGCTGGTCGCGGAGCTCCGCGAGAAGCTCAATCAGGTCGCCGGCGGCGGCGGGGAAGCGTCGCGCGTCCGGCATACGTCACGCGGCAAGATGCTGGCGCGCCAGCGCGTCGATCTCCTGATCGATCCCGGCACGGCGTTTCTCGAACTGTCGCCGCTGGCGGCCTTCGGCCTTTATGGCGGCGACGTGCATTCGGCGAGCATCATCACGGGGGTGGGACGGATATCGGGGCGCGAATGCGTCGTCGTCGCCAACGATGCGACGATCAAAGGCGGCACCTATTATCCGATGACGGTGAAAAAGCATCTCCGCGCGCAGGATATCGCGCGGCAGAATAATCTGCCCTGCGTTTACATGGTCGATTCCGGCGGCGCGTTTCTGCCCCAGCAGGACGATATCTTTCCCGACGAGCGGCATTTTGGCCGCATCTTTTACAATCAGGCGCAGATGTCGGCCTTGGGTATCCCCCAGATTGCGATCGTGATGGGTTCCTGCACGGCGGGGGGCGCCTACGTCCCGGCGATGTCGGACGAAAGCATCATCGTGCGCAATCAGGGTACGATTTTTCTCGGCGGGCCGCCGCTCGTGAAAGCGGCCACTGGCGAGGTCGTCACCGCGGAAGAACTGGGCGGTGCCGACGTGCATTCAAGGCAGTCCGGCGTCACCGATCATTATGCGCAGAACGACAGCCATGCGATCGGAATTGCACGGCGTATCGTCGCCACCTTGAAGCAGCCCGCGCGCGCGCATCTGAACATGCGCGAACCGCGCGAGCCGCTGTTTGCACCCGAGGATATCTATGGCGTGGTCTCCGCCGACGGACGAAAGCCGTTCGACGTGCATGATATCATCGCGCGGCTGGTCGACGGTTCGGAATTCGATGAATTCAAGAAATTATACGGCCAAACCCTGATTTGCGGCTTCGCTCACATCTGGGGATACCCGGTGGGCATCATCGCCAACAACGGAATTCTGTTTAGCGAGAGTTCGCTGAAGGGCGCGCATTTCATCGAGCTGTGCTGTCAGCGCAATATTCCGCTGGTGTTCCTGCAGAACATCACGGGATTCATGGTCGGCAAGAAATACGAAGCCGGCGGGATCGCCCGCGACGGCGCCAAGCTGGTAACGGCGGTGGCGACCGCGGGCGTGCCAAAATTCACGGTCGTGATCGGGGGCTCCTACGGAGCCGGCAATTACGGGATGTGCGGCCGCGCCTACAGCCCGCGCTTCCTCTGGATGTGGCCGAACGCACGGATCTCGGTGATGGGCGGCGAGCAGGCGGCGATGGTGCTGAGCCAGCTGCGGCGCGACAACATCGAGGCCAAGGGCGGCACCTGGTCGATCGAGGAGGAGAACGAGTTTCGCGCGCCGACGCGCGCGCAATTCGAAGCCCAGGGTAATCCGTATTACGCCACCGCCCGGCTCTGGGATGACGGCGTCATCGACCCCGCCGATACCCGGCTGGTGCTCGGGCTTGGGCTCTCGGCGTCCGCGAACGCGCCGATCGAGCCGACTCGTTTTGGCCTGTTCAGGATGTGATGATGGATCGCCCCAAACAGTATCGGCGATTTCGCTCCCTGCTGATCGCCAATCGCGGCGAGATCGCCTGCCGCATCATCCGCACGGCAAAGGCAATGGGGCTGCGCACAGTCGCGGTCTATTCGGAGGCGGACCGCGATGCGATGCATGTCGCCATGGCCGATGAAGCCGTCCTGCTCGGGCCGGCGCGGGCGCGCGACAGCTATCTCAACGTTGAGCGGGTGATCGAAGCGGCGCGCAAGAGCGGTGCCGAAGCCGTGCATCCCGGCTACGGATTCCTTTCCGAGAGCGCCGAATTCGCTGCCGCCTGTCTCGATGCGGGTCTGGTATTCGTCGGCCCGACCGCGGCCATGATCAGACTGATGGGCTCTAAATCGGGCTCCAAATTGCTGATGGAACAGGCCGGCGTCCCGCTGGTGCCGGGCTATCATGGCGAGGCCCAGGACGATGCGACATTGGCCGCCGCCGCCGATAAAACCGGATTTCCCGTGCTGGTGAAGGCCTCCGCCGGCGGCGGCGGACGCGGCATGCGCATTGTGCGTTCCGCGGGCGAGCTTGCGGCCGCCATTGTCAGCGCCAAGCGGGAGGCCAAGGCCGCGTTCGGCGACGATCGCGTGTTGATCGAAAGATTCGTCGAAAACCCGCGCCATATCGAAGTGCAGATCATCGGCGACAGTCACGGCAATCTGCTGTCGCTGTTCGAGCGCGAATGCACGTTGCAGCGGCGGCACCAGAAGGTGATCGAGGAAGCTCCGTCGCCGACGCTTGATGCGATCCAGCGCGAGGCGGTTTGCGCCGTCGCACGCAAGGCGGCCGCGGCGGTCGACTATGTCGGCGCCGGGACCATCGAATTTGTCTCCAACGGCAAGGAGGTGTTCTTCATCGAGATGAACACCCGGTTGCAGGTCGAGCATCCCGTGACCGAACTGATCACGGGCATCGATCTGGTGGAATGGCAGTTGCGTGTGGCGTTTGGTGAAAGCCTGCCTTTGACGCAGGACCAGATCGTGCTCAACGGCCATGCCATCGAGGCACGGGTCTACGCGGAAAATCCGCACAAGAATTTCATGCCTTCGGTCGGCAAGATACGTACCTGGCGCACGCCGGACCCGTCGAACGGCCTGCGGATCGACGCCGGCTATCGCCAGGGCGATGCGGTCTCGCCGCACTATGACGCCATGCTCGCCAAGGTGATCGCCTGGGCACCGACCCGGGATGGTGCGATCGAGCGGCTCAATCGCGGGCTTGAGGAATCCGACGTTCGCGGCGTCGTCACCAACATTCCATTCCTGTCGGCGCTGGTCACCCACCCGGACGTGCGCGCCAATGCGATCGATACCGGTTTCATCGAGCGCGAATTGAAGAACCTGACACCGGCCCCGCCGGCGCCTCACGATCTGGAACTCGGCGCCGCGGTTGCTGCCATTCTCGGCGAGGAGGCGAAAGCGACGCGCGCGGATGCACATTCCCCCTGGCGCACCGCCGGGTGGATGCCGGTCGGCCGCCGACAGCGGGTGTTTACGTTCCGTCACGGGCACGGCACCGAACAGCAGGTGAGCCTGAACTATGGCAATGGTCCGGCGACACTGGCGATCGGCGAGCGCGAAATCGCCTTCACGGCCGCACCCAATGTTGCCGGCGGCACCGATCTCACGCTGCACGGCATGAAATCCCATGTCGTGGCCGTCGTGGAAGGCCATGAACTATATCTGCGAACGCGCAACGGGCGCTTCGACCTGCATTGGGTCGATCCTTTCGGCGGCGACGACGAGGAGCAGGTCGGCGAGGACAAGATCGTCGCACCGCTGCCGGGCACGGTCGTGGCGTTGCTGGCCGAGGTGGGCGCCCATCTGGAAAAGGGAGCGCCAATCCTCACGCTTGAAGTGATGAAGATGGAACAGACCTTGCGCGCGCCGTTTGCGGGCGTGCTGAAACTGATAAAATGCAAAGTCGGCGACATCGTGCAGGAAGGCGTCGAACTCGCCGAAATCGAACCGGCAAGCGGATGACACCGATATGAGCGACCAGGTGCGCATCGTCGAAGTCGGCCCGCGCGACGGCCTCCAGAACGAGAAGACGCCGGTGAGCGTCGCCGCGCGTATTGCGTTTATCGAGGCATTGGTCGGCGCCGGACTGCATACGGTCGAAGTGGGAGCCTTTGTCTCACCCAAGGCTATCCCGCAGATGGTCGGCTCTGATGCCGTGCTGCGGGGTGTCAATCATCACCCCGACAGCGAATTCCATGTGCTGGTTCCTAACGAAAAGGGTTACGACGCCGCGCGCGCGGCCGGCGCCAAGGTGATCGCGGTGTTTGCTTCGGCGTCCGAAGGCTTTTCGCGCGCCAACATCAATTGCTCGGTCGCCGAATCGATCGAGCGCTTCAAGCCCGTCGTGAGCAGAGCCATGGCCGACGGCATCAAGGTGCGCGGCTACATCTCCTGCGTATTGGGCTGCCCCTATGATGGCGAGGTGAAGCCGCAGGCCGTCGTGGACGTCGCCAAGACGCTGTGGGAGCTCGGCTGCTATGAGGTGTCGCTCGGCGACACCATCGGCGTCGGGACGCCGGTAAAGGCCCGACAGCTATTGCGTGCCGTGGCCGGTACCGTGCCGATCGCCCATCTGGCAATGCATTTCCACGATACCTACGGCCAGGCGCTCGCCAATCTCTACGCTGGGATGGAGGAGGGCGCCCGCGTGATCGATGCCGCGGCCGGCGGCCTCGGCGGCTGCCCCTACGCGCCGGGGGCTACCGGCAACGTCGCGACCGAGGACGTGGTCTACATGCTGGAGGGCATGGGCATCGCCACCGGCGTCGATATGGCAAAACTGGTGGCGGCCACCAACGGGATCAGCAAACTGATCGGGCGGGCGCCGGTGAGCCGGGTGGTGGCTGCGATCAATGCCAGGATGCGAGTGGCGCATTAGCCCCGGCGTCATTGCGAGCGAAGCGAAGCAATCCATGCCACGGCAAAATGAATTGCTTCGTCGCTAACGCTCCTCGCAATGACGAATTCCAAGAGCTGCGTCCGCTCACCGGCCGCCGTCCGGCCCCATGACCATATCCGGCAGATAGGTTGAAATTCCCGGCACGAAACACAGCACCAGCACCGCCAGCATCATCAACAGCACGAAGGGCAAGGTGCCCCAGATGACGTCGCGCAAGGGAATATCGGGGGCGACATTGCGAATGACAAAAATATTCAGGCCCACCGGCGGGTGGATAAGTCCCATCTCCATCACGATGGTCATCACGACGCCGAACCAGATGATGTCGAAATTGGCCGCCCGCAGCGGCGGCAGGATGATCGGCGCGGTCATCAGGATGATCGAGACCGGCGGCAGAAAAAAGCCGAGCACCACCACCAGGACGAGGATCGCCGCCAGCAATTCCCAGCGCGGCAGTTGCATGGCGACAATCGATTCCGCGGCCGATTGCGAGATGTGCAGATAGCTCATGACGTAGGAATACAGCAGCGACATGCCGATGATCATCATCAGCATGGTGGATTCGCGGATCGTCGATTTCAGGATCGGCGCGAGGTCGGAGGGCCGCCACACGCTGTAGATCAGCGCGATCAGCACCAGCGCGAGCAGGCCGCCGAGGCCCGCGGTCTCCGACGGCGTCGCATAGCCGCCATAGAGCGCGATCATCACCCCCGTCAGCAGCAGCACGAACGGCAGCACCCGCGGCAGCACGTTGAAGCGCTCTGCCATGGTAAACTCGTCGCGGGTCAGGATGGCCGATGTCGCGCCGGTCCGGGCGTAAAGCGCGCTCGCGGCCGCATACTCCTTGCGAAAGCGGATCACCGCATAGGTGCCGAACAGCGTGACCAGCAGCAGGCCGGGGCCGATACCGGCAAGGAACAGTCTTCCGAGGGATTTTTCTGCGGCGACTGCGAACAGGATCATGGTGATGGAAGGCGGCAGCAGAATGCCGAGCGTGCCGCCGGCGGCGATGATGCCGGCCGCGAAGCCGCCGGAATAGCCGCGCTTGCGCATCTCGGGAATGCCGGCGGAGCCGATCGCCGAGCAGGTGGCCGGCGACGATCCGGCCATCGCCGCGAACAGGGCGCAGGCAAAGACGTTGGCGACGCCGAGCCCGCCGGGCACGCGGTGCAGCCACGCATGCAGCGCCGAATACAGATCCTGGCCGGCGCGGGACTTGCCGATCGCGGCCCCCTTCAAGATGAAGAGCGGGATCGACAGCAGCGTGATCGAGGCCATTTCCTCATAGACATTCTGGGTCACCGTATCGAGCGATGCGGTGGGCATGTAGATGCCCATGAACACCACCGCGACGGCGCCGAGCGCGAATGCGATCGGCATGCCGGAAAACATCGCAAACAGGGTCGCGAGCCCGTAACTGACGCCAATTCCGAATACGGTCATCGCCGCGGTGCCCCGCAGATCGGAATGAGGATCTGCAGCAGGATCTGCACGGACAACAGGGTCATGCCGATCGCCATCAGGCCGTAAGGGATATCCAGCGGTGGCGCCCACATCGAGTCCGAGACCTGTCCCTCTGCCCAGGCATCATGCGCCAATGTCCAGGACTTCCAGGCGAAAAACGCGCAGAACAGAAAGCTCGCGACATCGACCAGCCACAGCCTGATCCGGTTGGCCGTCGGCGACAGCAGGCCGACGAAGGCTTCGATCCCGATATGGCCGCGCTGCTGTTGCACATAGGCCGACGTCATGAAGGTTGCGCCCACCAGCAAGAATACGGCCGCCTCATCCTGCCAAAAGTTCGGGCTGTGGAACAAGGCGCGTCCGAGCACGCTGTCGCTGAGGATGGCACACGCCGCGATCATCGCCACGGCTGCAATGACGACGATGATGTTGTTGCACCATGTGAGGATGCGTTCGAGCGCCGCGACGAGCGCATTGCCCGTCGCGGTCGGCGATCGACTATCTTGATCCGGAAGCGGACCATGCATCATGCGGAGACGTCTGACGCGAGTTTCAGCATGTTGGCTGCAAGAGGCGTTTTCGCGCTGTAGTCTTTCCACGCGGTGTCACGCGCGATGTCGCGCCATTTGCCGACGATGGCGACGTCGAGGGTGCTTACCTTGGCACCGGCCTTTTCATAGACTTTCGCGACTTCGATATCGTCGTCCTGAGCGCCCTTCCTGCCAAACGCTTCCAGTTCGGTGCCTACAGCCAGGATGAGGTCCTGGTGCTTCTTTGGCAAGCCATCGAAAACCGACTTCGACATCAACAGCGGCTCCAGCATGAACCAGTAGGAGGCGTTTGCACCGGAAGTCAGCGATTTCGAGACTTCCTCGAGGCGGAACGAAATCAGGCTGGTGGAGGACGTGATGCCGGCGTCGCACGCGCCGGTCTGCATCGCCGCGTAGAGTTCGTTCGATGGCACCGACAGCACGGCGGCGCCCGCGGTCTGCAGCACCATGTCCATTTCCCGCGAGCCGCCGCGAACCTTGAGTCCCTTGGCATCCTCCGGGGCGACGATAGGCCGGGACCGGCTGGCGACGCCGCCGGCCTGCCAGACCCAGGTAAGGATGATGATCCCCTTGTCGGCGAGCAGGTCGGTCAGCGCCTTGCCGATCGGCTGTTTCTTCCAGGCCATGCCCTGGTCATAGGTCGAAACCAGGCCGGGCATCAGGCCGATATTGGTCTCCGGCAATTCGCCGCCGGCGTAGGGAAGGGGGTACAGGCTGATATCGAGCGCGCCTTTGCGCATCGCCGAGAACTGGGCCTTGGTCTTGATCAGGGAGGAGTTTGGATAAACCTCGACCGCAATGTCGCCGCCGCTGCGTTTGGCCACTTGGGCGGCGAAAACGCGGCATAACCGGTCGCGGAAATCACCCGTGTCGATCGTGCCGCCGGGAAACTGATGCGATATTTTTAGGGTTGTCGCGGCCTGAGCCGTGCCGGTCCCGAAACGCAGGATAGCGGGCGCTGCGAGCGCTGATACGAGGACGTGGCGACGCGTGAACATAATAACTCTCTCCCCTGGGCGATCTTGATCGGGTATTTGGGCCGAAGCCGGTGGCATCTTAGTCTGTATTCACCCGAATTTGCTCTAATCTGATAGTTTGAGGACTGCTGCGGCCACGATATTGCTGCAGCGCACAGTTGAGGCAAGAACTCCGAAAGCTTCAGCCTCAGTAACATTATTTCCGCGGTGCGCCCCCTCGACCCCCCAGCTGATACTTCAAATGCCGGTTACGCGGAAAAATTTTTTCAGCCCCTGCGGTAACAAACCCGATGGCGGCAGCGTCCCTATCACAGCGGCATATGTCGCTCTAACCAGTTTCAAAAAGGGATGACCCACCAATGACCATCAGCACCCGTATCGCGCTCGGAATTTCAGCTGCCGCTCTTTCGCTCAGCCTGGCGCTCGCCCCCGCTGCCTTCGCCCAGGATGCCATGAAGAAGGACGACGGGATGAAGAAGGACACCATGTCCAAGGACACGATGAAGAAGGACGACGGCATGAAAAAGGATACCATGTCCAAGGACACCATGAAGAAAGACGACGGCATGAAGAAGGACAGCATGAAGAAGTAAGCGCCGGTACGATATTCTCCGACAGGCTCGCCCCGAAACGGGGCGGGCCTGTGACGTCTCGGGCGGGCACGCGGCCCGGATGCTTCAGCTATTTCCGTTTTTTCCGTGCTGCATAGCGTGCATCGCGCGCCGCCTTGCGTTCGGCCTCGAGCGCGGCTTCCCTGGCTGCGGCTTCTTCCTTTTCGCGAGCGAGCTGGGCCGCGGCGGCCAGAGCCGCCTCTTCCTCGAGGCGCTTTTGCTCGGCCTTGGCGGCCTCGCGGGCCAGCTTGGCCTTGGCGCGCTCGGCGGCCAATGCCTCGCGCTCGGCCTGCCGCTGCTTGACCGCGGGATCGTCGGGACCCGGCTGGCTGCGAAACTTGTTCAGGATGTTCTTCCTGGCTTCCTGCGCCGCCTTCTGCCGGTCCGCGAAGCTAGGTTCCTTGAATCCACTCATTGAACGGGCCTTGTCGCTTTCTTTTGGGTTGGAGACGATCGGTTTCGCGGTGGCGTCGACCGCCCCTGAAGGGCACGCCCCCGCGATCGGGAGCGGTGTACAGCCGCAGGCGCCGGGAAGCCATCAAAATAGGAAGTCGATTCCGGGGTCAGGTGATTATTTCCCTCCGCAAAGAAGCACCATTCCGGTGGATTTGGCGCCGGTGGACGCGGTCCGGATGCCCAAAGCGCGCTGGCGATCCCAGCAGGATTCGAACCTGCAACCCACGGAGTAGAAATCCGTTACTCTATCCAGTTGAGCTATGGGACCGTTGGCGGGTTTATACCATTGCCAATATGAAAAATCCGCAACTCCGCCAACCCCGTTCCGAACCCTTTTCGCGGACCAGACGACAAAGCTGCAGCGGTGGACCAGGCCATTGGCTTTTGCCGCCCTTGACGCAGTGCCGACCGCCGGCGGCGGTTGGCGCAACGGAGCGGCTCACGGCGACAAATGTTGTATGCGACCTTTTTGCACCCTTGTTCCGCGGCCATCAGTCCGTCACCTTTTAGCGCACTTCTGTTCGATACGCGGCCTTTGTCCGCGGGCCAGGGAGCTCCATCATGATTGGTTTGGTTCGCGCAGCGGCCCTTTGCGCCGCGCTGGCATTTGGCCTCGTGGCGGCACAGGCGGCGGATAAGGCCTTCAAACGCGACGATCTGGCCGATTCGGCGATCAAGCTGGAGGCTCAGATCAAGAGCGAAGCCGGTCCCGTCGCGAAATCGGGGGCTTCCTTGCGGACCGACGCCGACGCAGCGTTCAAGCGCAACGATTTCCGCACCGGCCTGCAAATCCTTGGGCAAATCGCCGCCACGTCGCCGGATGACAGCGCCAACTGGCTGCGGCTCGCCCGAACCATTTTCCTGATCCGCCCCGCCAACTCCGGCGAGCAGACCTTCCTGCTGGAGCGTGCCTCGACCGCAGCCTACATCGCCTACCAGCGGGCCGCCAATGCCGGCGATGAGGCGGACGCGCTGGCCGTGCTCGGCCGGGCGATGTCGGACCGGAAGCTGTGGCGTCCGGCGCTCGACAGCTTGCGGCTCTCGCTCGATCTGCGCGAGGTCGCCGATGTGCGCGGCCAATATGAAAAGATGCGCGACGAGCACGGGTTCCGGCTGCTCGATTATACCGTCGATTCCGACTCGGCTTCGCCGCGCGCTTGTTTCCAGTTCTCCGAGGACCTTGCCAAGCGCACCGATTTCGCGCCGTACCTCGCGCTCGCAGGTTCCGACAAGCCGGCATTGACGTCGGAGGGAAAGCAGCTTTGCGTCGACGGGCTGAAGCACGGCGAGCGCTACAATATCAATCTGCGCGCCGGTCTGCCGTCCACCGTCAGGGAAACCCTGCCCAAATCCGCTGAATTCAACATCTATGTGCGCGACCGCAAGCCGTTCGTGCGTTTCACGGGCCGCGCCTATGTGCTGCCGCGCACCGGCCAGCGGGGCATTCCGCTGGTCAGCGTCAACACCCCCGCGGTGTCGGTCAATGTGTTCAGGATCGGCGATCGCAACCTGATCAATACCGTGATCGACAGCGATTTTCAGCGGGCCTTGAGCAAATACGAGCTTTCCAGCCTCGGCGACGAACGGGGCGTCAAGGTCTGGTCCGGCGAGCTTGCGACCGCCACCACGCTCAACCAGGACGTCACGACCGCGTTTCCGGTCGACGAGGCGCTCGGCGTCTTGCAGCCGGGCGTCTACGTCATGACCGCGGCCCCAAAGGGCCCGGGCAGCGCCGACGACGACGGATCGCTTGCGACGCAATGGTTCATCGTTTCGGACCTCGGTCTGACGGCTTTCTCCGGCAATGATGGCATCCATGTTTTCGTCAATTCGCTGGCAACGGCGGACGCGGTGGCGAAGGCCGAAGTGCGGCTGGTGGCGCGCAACAACGAAATCCTGGCGACCCGCAAGACCGACGATTCCGGTCACGTGCTGTTTGAGGCGGGTTTGGCGCGGGGCGAGGGCGGTCTTTCGCCGGCCATGCTGACCGTGACCAGCGACAAGGCCGACTACGCCTTTCTCAGCCTGAAATCCAACGCGTTCGATCTTTCCGACCGCGGCGTGTCCGGCAGGGCGGTGCCCGCTGGAGCCGATGCGTTCGTCTACGCCGAACGCGGTGTCTATCGCTCCAGCGAGACGGTGTACCTCACAGCCCTCCTGCGCGACGGCCTGGGCAATGCCGTGACCGGCGGGCCGCTGACCCTTGTGATCGAGCGCCCCGACGGCGTCGAATTCCGCCGCGCCGTGCTGGCGGATCAGGGCGCCGGTGGGCGAAGCATGGCGGTGCCGCTCAATTCCGCGGTTCCGACCGGAACATGGCGGGTGCGGGCCTTTACCGATCCCAAGGGGCCCTCGGTCGGGGAAACCACTTTCATGGTCGAGGATTACGTCCCCGAACGGATCGAATTTAACCTATCCAGCAAGGATAAACAGATCAAAGCTGATCTTCCTGTAGAACTTAAGGTGGATGGGCGTTTCCTATACGGCGCGCCGGCCTCTGGCCTGCAGCTCGAGGGCGATATGCTGGTGGCGCCAGCGGCCGAGCGGCCGGGTTTTGCCGGCTACCAGTTCGGCGTTGCTGACGAGGAGACCACCAGCAACGAGCGCACCCCGATTGAAAATCTCCCCGAGGCCGATGCCAACGGCGTGGCGACCTTCCCCGTCAGCCTGGCGAAGCCGCCGTCATCGACGCGCCCGCAGGAAGCGCAAATCTTCATTCGCATGGCGGAAGCCGGCGGCCGCGCGGTCGAGCGCAAGCTGGTGTTGCCGGTAGCGCCCGCAACCGCGATGATTGGCGTCAAGCCGCTGTTTGGCGACCAAAGCGTGGCGGAGGGCGACAAGGCCGGGTTCGACGTGGTTTTCGTGTCGCCCGATGGCAAGCCGCTGGCGCGCGACGGGCTGCGCTACGAACTGTTGAAGATCGAAACCCGCTATCAATGGTATCGTCAGAGTTCCTCCTGGGAATACGAGCCGGTCAAATCGACCACACGTGTGGCCGATGGCGATCTGACTATCGCGGCCGGCCAGCCGTCGCGCATCACGCTGTCGCCGCAACCCGGCCGCTATCGCCTCGACGTCAAGTCGACCGAGGCCGATGGGCCGCTGACCTCGGTGCAGTTCGATGTCGGCTGGTATTCCGACGGCAGCGCGGATACGCCCGATCTGCTGGAAACCTCGATCGACAAGCCGGAATATCAGTCCGGCGACACCATGGTGGTCTCGGTCAATGCCCGCTCCGCCGGCAAGCTGACCATCAACGTGCTGGGCGACCGGCTGCTGACGACGCAAACCACCGACGTCAAGGAAGGCACCGCGCAGGTCAAGATTCCCGTCGGCAAGGATTGGGGCACCGGCGCCTATGTGGTGGCGACGTTGCGCCGCCCGCTCGATGCGGCAGCGCTGCGGATGCCAAGCCGCGCCATCGGGCTAAAATGGTTCGGCATCGACAAGAAGGCCCGCACGCTTCAGGTTACCCTGTCGCCGCCGTCGCTGGTGCGCCCGAACACCACGTTGAAGCTGCCGGTCAAACTCGGCGGCCTCAATCCCGGCGAGGACGCAAAAATCGTCGTTGCCGCGGTCGATGTCGGCATTCTCAACCTCACCAATTACAAGCCGCCGGCGCCGGACGACTACTATCTCGGCCAGCGCCGCCTGACTTCCGAGATTCGCGACATCTACGGGCAATTGATCGACGGCATGCAGGGCACCCGCGGCCAGCTCAGGACCGGCGGCGACGGCGCCGGCGCGGAGCTGCAGGGCAGCCCGCCGACGCAGAAGCCTCTGGCGCTGTATTCCGGGATCGTCACGGTGGCAGCAGACGGCTCCGCCGAAATCAGTTTCGCCATTCCGGAGTTCGCCGGCACCGCGCGGGTGATGGCCGTCGCCTGGACGGCAACGAAACTCGGCCGCGCCACGACCGATGTGACGGTGCGCGATCCGGTCGTGCTGACGGCGACGCTGCCGCGCTTCCTGCTCAATGGCGACCACGGCACCATGAGTTTCGATCTCGACAATGTCGAGGGCACACCGGGCGACTACACCATCAACGTCAAGGCCTCGGGTCCGGTGAAGGTCACGGGCAACCCCGCAACGACCGTAACACTAGCCGCCAGGCAGCGCAGCTCGATGTCGCTGGCGCTCGATGCCGGCGGCGCAGGCACAGCGAACCTTGATGTCGATATCAAGGGGCCGGGGGGGCTGACGCTGGCGAGGCATTACGCGCTCGACGTCAAGGCGGCGACGCAGATCCTGGCGCGCCGCTCGATCCGGACGCTGGCCAGGGGCGAGAGCCTGACGCTGACGTCCGATATGTTCTCGGATCTCGTGCAGGGCACCGGCGGCGTCTCGCTGTCGGTCAGCCTGTCCACGGCGCTCGATGCCGCGACGATCCTGAAGGCGCTGGATCGCTATCCCTACGGCTGCTCGGAGCAGATCACCAGCCGCGCGCTGCCGCTGCTTTACGTCAATGATCTGGCCGCCGGCGCTCATCTTGCCATGGACACCGAAGTCGATCAGCGCATCAGGGACGCGATCGACCGGCTGCTGGCGCGGCAGGGCTCCAACGGTTCGTTCGGGCTGTGGTCGTCCGGCGGCGACGACGCCTGGCTCGATGCTTACGTCACGGACTTCCTGACACGCGCGCGCGAAAAGGGCTTTGCGGTGCCGGATGTCCTGTTCAGGAGCGCACTCGACCGGATTCGCAATTCCGTCGTGAACGCGAACGAGCCCGAAAAAGACGGCGGGCGCGACCTCGCTTATGGTCTCTACGTGCTCGCCCGCAACGGCACTGCGCCGATCGGGGATCTGCGTTATCTCGCCGACACCAAGCTGAACAATCTGGCGACCCCGATTGCGAAAGCGCAGTTGGCGGCGGCGCTGGCGTTGGTCGGTGACAAGGGCCGGGCGGAGCGGGTTTATGCCGCTGCCCTGGAAGGCCTTGCGCCAAAGCCGGTGCTGGAGTTCGGTCGGGTCGATTACGGCAGCGCCTTGCGCGATGCCGCAGCGCTGGTTTCGCTTGCGAGCGAAGGCAATGCGCCGCGGGCGACGCTGACGCAGGCGGTGGCGCGGGTTGAAGTGGCGCGGGGGCTCACGCCTTACACCTCGACCCAGGAAAATGCCTGGCTGGTGCTGGCGTCGCGCGCGCTGTCGAAGGAAACCATGACGCTCGATCTCGACGGCGCGCCGATCAAGACCGCGCTTTATCGCAGCTACAAGGCAGCCGAGATGGCGGGCAAGCCGATCAAGATCACCAATACTGGTGATGCGCCGGTGCAGGCCGTGGTTTCGGTCAGCGGCGCGCCGATCACGCCGGAGCCGGCTGCCTCGAACGGCTTCAAGATCGAGCGCAATTATTTTACGCTCGACGGCAAGCCGGCGGATGTGTCGAAGGCCAGGCAGAATGATCGCTTCGCGGTGGTGCTGAAGATCACCGAAGCCAAGCCGGAATACGGTCACATCATGGTGTCGGATTATCTGCCCGCGGGCCTTGAGATCGACAATCCGCATTTGGTCTCCTCCGGTGACACCGGTACGCTGGACTGGATCGAGGATGGCGAGGAGCCGGAGAATACCGAATTCCGTGATGATCGCTTCACGGCCGCGATCGATCGCGCCAGCGACGACAAGTCGGTGTTCACGGTGGCCTATGTCGTGCGTGCGGTGTCTCCGGGCAAATACGTGCTGCCGCAGGCCTATGTCGAGGACATGTACAACCCCTCGCGCTATGGCCGCACCGGCACCGGCTCGGTCGAGGTGCGTCCGGCGAAATGAGCGCGCCAGGCAATAACAACCCCGCGTCGTGCCCGGACTTGATCCGGGGATCCAGGGGTTTGACAGCCCCTGGGGAAGATTTGGGTGGCCGGGACAAGCCCGGCCATGACGCACCTCACGCGCGACGCTCCGTGCGAATCATCTGGGCGACCTTGGCCATCATCTGCTTCTTGGTTGTCGCCGCGATGGGCGCCTGGGTGCACTCGCTCGGACCGTTGCCGCTGGCGCAGGCGAGTGAGGTCTCCACGACGATTGTCGACCGTAACGGCAAGCTGTTGCGCGCCTATGCGATGGCGGATGGCCGCTGGCGGTTGCCGGTCGATGCCAAAACCGGCGTCGATCCAGGCTATTTGAAACTGCTGCTGGCCTACGAAGACCGGCGCTTTCGCTCCCACGCTGGTGTCGATCCGCTTGCCCTGGCCCGGGCCGCGTTTCAGCTCGTCACCCGTGGCCATATCGTGTCAGGCGGTTCCACGATCACCATGCAGCTCGCCCGGCTGATCGAACCGCGACGGGAGCGGTCGGTTTACGCCAAGTTGCGGCAGATGGTCCGCGCCCTCGAAATCGAGCGGCAGATGGACAAGGACCAGATCCTTAATCTGTATCTGGCGATGGCACCCTACGGCGGCAACCTCGAAGGAATTCGCGCCGCTTCGATCGCCTATTTCGGCAAGGAGCCGAAGCGATTGTCGTTGGCTGAATCCGCCCTGCTGGTGGCGTTGCCGCAGTCTCCCGAAACCCGCAGGGTCGATCGCTATCCTGACGCCGCCCGTGCGGCCCGCGACCGCGTCCTCGATCGCATGGTCGAGGATGGTCAAATCTCCGAGGAGGATGCCGCCAGAGCGAAGGCCGTACCGGTCCCGCGGCTGCGCAGACCGATGCCCATCCTGGCGCCGCATTCCGCCGATCGGGCGATGGCATTCGTGAAGGACACTCCAGTCATCGCGCTGACGCTGGAATCCGGGCTGCAAAAAGTCCTCGAAGCGCTGGCGCGTGACCGCGCGGCCGCGTTGGGTCCGACTATCTCTGTTGCCATCATCGCAGTGGACAATGCGAGCGGCGATGTACTGGCGCGGGTCGGTTCGCCCGATTATTTCGATGACCGGCGCG
>JBAVEE010000151.1:0-1684 GCA_049587575.1 Bradyrhizobium sp. | reverse complement strand
CCGCCGTCAATCGCGGCGCATCCCCGCTCTCCAGCGACGGCAGACGGCTGACAATCAGTCCCAGCCGGCGCGCCCGCATCAGAATGGATTCCGGCCGCGCCTCGAGCTCGAATGCCGATGGCGTCATCACGACCCGGGCAATCGGCTTATTGCGCCGCGCGAAATCCGCGATCACGTCCTCAAGATCGTCGATGCCGCCGAGCACCGGAATGTTCCGGATCAGCTGGCCGCGGTCGGCCGCAGACGGCGACAGCAGGCCGACCGGCCAGATCCGCTTGACGGCGCCGCTTTCGATTCCACGCAGCAGGATTTCGGCGTCTGCGGCACGGCCGACCAGCAGGGTCGCCGCCGCGTCCTCCGACCTCGCATGATGTCGCACGCGCGTATAGCGAAAATGTCGGTAAGCGAAACGCGAGGCGCTGAGAAAGGACACCTCGAGAAACCAGAACAGTATTATGGTCACTTTGCCGAAAAAGAATGCGCCCTGAACATTCGGCGCCACCGGTGTTCCCTGAACGTTGGGGGCGACAAAAATATAATCCAACACCAACAGCGCGAGTGCCAGCACGGTGGCCGCGCGCAAGATGTTCAGCGCATCCGGCAAGGAAATGAACCGCCATTTCGTCGTAGTCAGATGGAAGAGGTAACAAACCAGCACACTGAAGGCGACGAAATAAGGCAGGATACGAAACAACAGCGGCAGGCGATCGGTGAGAAGATCGCCTTCGAAATGAAGATAAAAACTCGCCAGCACCGCAAGTGCGGTCGCCAGTGCGTCGTGCGCTGCTATCAACGCGTTGCGCTGGGTCAGATTCGGAAGGCGCATCATATTACTGACCGGTCACCAAAGATGTCGGGCGTGGTTGCGAGGTTGCTGATAGCTGATCCGGCGGGAGCATGCCAGCCATCATGGTTCAACAGAATTCCGTGTCCCCGCCGATTCACCCTGGCCTGTCTTCGTTATCATCCCGCCCGCGATGCCCACGCCGAGGACGTATATCCAACCCTCGTTGAAATCGAAGACGTGGGAATTGAACAGCGAGGTAAAGAAGTTCTGGACAACCACCATCAAGCCGATCCAGGCCATCAGGCCATCACCGCGAAACAGCAAGAGGTGCGAGAGCCACATCGCATAGAGCACGACGATACCGAGCGCACCCCACTGAACGGCGACGTTCAAGGTTTGGTTATGGGGGTTTGCGACGACTTGGCCACCGGCAAGGACCCTGGGGCCGGTTGAGGCCTGCTCGAATAGTCCTTGGGTCGATCCGCTGCCGTGTCCGACGACCGGCGCCTCGGCAAAGAACCGCAGTGACTTCTTCCAAAACTCCAGCCGTAAGCCAATCGATGTCGGCTCATCGCGCTCTTTATAGAGTTCGTAGTCTCTCAGGAACCTAGCGGTGGTCGCACGCAACTGGGGCGACGTGGCCCACGCTGTCCCGCCCAACACGGCCACTGCGCATGCAACGACGAGCATACTTCGCCATTTCAGGTGGAGCAGAGCGAACACCACGAGCATGATGGGAATCGTCACCAGCGCCGTCCGCGATACGCTGACGAACAGCATGTTGACGATAAAACTCAGGGAGACCGCACCGAGCAAGGTGGCCAGCCAGTTTCTTTTCGCTCGCAACTGGATGATAACAGGATAGACCAGCACCACAGCGCACAGGGCGAATTCCTG
>JBAVEE010000150.1:0-3665 GCA_049587575.1 Bradyrhizobium sp. | reverse complement strand
GGTCTATCATTCAGCCGTGACCCTGTCGGCGACGCTCGTCGGCTTCGTGCTGGGCGCGCTATTGGGTATCAGTCTGGCGCTGCTGATCGTGCACAGCCGCGTCCTGGAAAAAAGCCTGCTGCCCTGGATCATTTGCTCGCAGATGGTTCCGATCCTGGCGCTGGCGCCGATCTTCATCGTGGTGCTGGGCGCGATCGGACTGCAGGGTCTGCTGCCGAAGTCGATCATCTCGGCCTATCTGTGCTTCTTTCCGATCACGATCGGGATGGTGAAGGGCTTCACCGCGCCCGATCCGATGCAACTCGATTTGATGAGGACATGGTCGGCAACACCCCGGCAGGTGCTGTCGAAACTGCGCTGGCCGGCGGCTGTGCCCTACCTATTCGCCAGCCTGAAGGTCGCGGTCACGATTTCGCTGATCGGTGCCATCGTCGCGGAGTTGCCGACGGGTGCCGAAGCCGGGATTGGCGCGCGACTGCTGGCCGGCTCCTATTACGGCCAGACCATCCAGATATGGGCCGCGCTGCTGGCGTCGGCCATCCTCGCCTCCGGTTTGATCGGTCTGGTGGATCTGACCGAGCGCGGCGTCGGCCGCCAAATGGGGACGCGGTCATGAACCCACGCAGGCGCCGGTTGGGCTTTATCCTTTCCGCGGCAGGCATGCTCGCGGCCCCGGTCTTGCCGCTCTCAGGCGAGGCTGGGGCGGCGTTGCCGGCGCGGCCGGTGCTGTTGGCATTGACCTTCGCCGCGGGGTTGTTGCTGGTCATGACCGGCTGGATCCGCGGATACTGGTCAGCAGTGCCCGGTTTCGTGGGCGTTCTCTGCGGGGCCGCGACAACGCTGGCGTTGCTGCGCGATCCCGGCGTCGCCGGCTCCGCTGCGGCGGGCTTTTGGGCGATGGTGCTCGCGGTCTGGCTCGGCGCCGCGCTATGCGTGGTCCAGCTTGCTTCGATGCGCCCGCGCAACGAGATATCGCGCCGTGTTCTCGGTTTTGCGATTCCGCTGCTGTTCGGCGCGGTGGTTCTCTATCTCTGGGAAGTCATGGTGCGCGGCCTCGGCGTCTCCCCGGTCATCCTACCCGCGCCGAGCGCAGCGGCGGCGAGGTTTGCCGCGTCATTGCCAACGCTTGGGCAGGATTTCGTGCAGACCTTTATTCGCGGCGTGCTGATCGGCTACGCCATCGGCTGCGGCGCGGGTCTGCTGGTCGCAATTGTCGCGCAGCGTTTTGCGTTTCTCGGGCGAGGTCTGCTTCCGCTCGGTAATTTCTTTTCGGCATTGCCGCTTGTAGGCGTCGCGCCCATCATGGTCATGTGGTTTGGCTTCGACTGGCCGTCGAAGGCTGCCGTTGTGGCGCTCGTGACTTTCTTCCCGATGTTGGTGAATACGCTGGCGGGATTATCCGCATCCGGGCAGATGGAGCGCGACTTGATGCGTTCCTACGGGGCCGACCATTGGCAGACGCTCAGGAAACGTTACCTGCCGGCTGCACTGCCTTTCGTTTTCAATGCCTTGAAGATCAACGCCACGCTGGCATTGATCGGCGCGATCGTGGCCGAGTTCTTCGGAACGCCGACGCAAGGCATCGGCTTTCGCATCTCGACGGAGGCGGGGCGAATGGCGATCGATATGGTGTGGGCGGAAATCGCCCTCGCGGCGATCGCGGGAATGGCCTTTTACGGCCTTGTCGCGCTCGCCGAGCGCGCGACCACTTTTTGGCATCCATCCTATCGAACCTGACTCGGCGGGTTCCTGAAGCTTCGGAGTATCGCATGAAAAAAGTATTGGCACTCGCGACCGGCATGACCATGGGCTTGTCGTTGGCGACCGCGCAAGCGGCGGACAAGGTCACCATCCAGCTGAAATGGGTCGCGCAGGCCCAATTCGCCGGCTACTTCGTGGCGAAGGAAAAGGGCTTCTACAAGGAAGCCGGGCTCGAGGTCACGATCAAGCCGGGCGGCCCGGACGTGGCCCCGCCACAGGTGATCGCCGGCGGCGGCGCCGACGTGGTGGTTGACTGGATGCCCTCGGCGCTTGCGTCGCGCGAGAAGGGCGTGCCGCTGGTCAACATCTCGCAGACATTCAAGAAGTCCGGACTTGAGCTGACCTGCCGCGCCGAAACCGGCATCAAGAAGCCCACCGACTTCAAGGGCAAGACCATCGGCGTCTGGTATGGCGGCAACGAATATCCCTTCCTGTCCTGGATGTCGAAGCTTGGCATCAAGACCGACGGTTCTGCCGGCGGCATCAAGATCATCAAGCAGGGCTTCAATGTCGATCCGCTGCTGCAGAAGCAGGCCGACTGCGTCTCGACAATGACCTACAACGAATATTGGCAGGTGATCGACGGCGGCTACAAGCCGAGCCAGCTGGTGGTCTTCAAATACGAGGATGAGGGTGTCGCGACGCTGGAGGACGGCCTCTGGGTGCTGGAAAAGAATCTCAAGGATCCGGCGTTCGTGGCCAGGATGGCGAAGTTCGTCAAGGCTTCGATGAAGGGCTGGGACTATGCCAAGAACCATGTTGACGAGGCGGTGAAGATCATCCTGGCCGGCGACTCCACGGGTGCAAAAACCGAAAAGGACCAGAAGCGAATGATGACGGAAGTCGGCAAGTTGCTCGACGCCACCGATGGCAAGCTGGACGTCAAGGATTACGACCGAACGGTTGCCACGTTGATGGCAGGCGGATCGGATCCCGTCATCACCAGGAAGCCGGAAGGCGCCTACAGCTTCGCCGTCTATGACGCCATGAAGTAATCGGAACCGAAGCATTGATACCAGGCGGGCGGCCGGCCAAGTCCGGCGGTCCGCAGGTCGGCAATATCCGCCGACGACAGTTGCATAGACCTCGTGGACATCGCGTATCGGGAGCGCACTGCCGCAGCATCTGTAGTGAATTAGACTGAGTATGCGTCCGGATAATCGAAGCAGGACCTATTTTGTCGTCGTAAGCCGACGCGGCGGCGGCGCAAATCCCTTTGGGAGATCCAGCGCCAAAAATCAGGCCATGGGTGTTAAGGTTTCGGGAGCCGGCTATCGCTCCCACCGGGCGGCTCTGCAGGCTGGAAGCAGCGCGCTGGAGGAATTTCTGAGCGATCTTTCCAGGGAGGCCGAAGCAAACGGCTGACCCCGGCCATCGCCGGCATCGTCGCGGTCGCCGGGGCGCGCTAGTTTTTCGGTGGTGCGGGCGGCAAACCATCCTGCGGTTGCAGCGAAGACAGCTCCCCGGTCGGGGTCCATCCGCCGCCCAGCGCCTGAAACAGACTGCTGGCCGCCAAGAGCTTGGTCAGCCGCACCTGCGCCAGGGTGTTCTCGGCAATGAGAAGCGTTTGCTGGGTCTGCAGGACCGTAATGAGATTGACGGTGCCGGCGCGCAATTGGGTTTCGGATACCTCAAAAGCCTTGCGGGAATTGACCACGGCCTCGATCTGGAGGCGCTCCTGCAAGGTAGTTTGGGCGAGCGCAACGAGCGCCTTTTCGACGTCAGCGAAGGCCGACAGCACCGCCTTGCGATAGGCCTGCAGATTCTGAAGCTGCACGCCTTTCGCCTGCTTCAGCTCGCTCTCGAGCAGGAAGCCATCGAAGAGCGGCTGCGTCAGCCCCGCGGACAAGGTGTAGAACCAGGCGCCGGGTCCAAACAACGAGGCCAGCGCCGCGCTCTGGACG
>JBAVEE010000149.1:0-8168 GCA_049587575.1 Bradyrhizobium sp. | reverse complement strand
TCAACAAGAACCTGATCAACGTGCTGCAGACCGGTTCGTCCAACCTGACCCTGGCCGACACCAACCAGGAAGCGGCCAACAGCCAGGCGCTGTCGACCCGCCAGTCGATCGCGGTCTCCGCGCTGGCACTCGCCAACCAGTCGCAACAGAGCGTGCTGCAGCTTCTGCGCTGATTTTTCGAAAGACATCGAGCAAGGCGGCGGGGGAAACCCCGCCGCTTTTTCGTGTGCGCCCGGCATGGGCATTGACTTGGTGGGAGTCCTCCCGTGAGCTGGTCACAGCGAGCGAAGCAAGCCGCAGAGCGTTGGACCGCTAGGCCGGCGTGAAGGAAGCGGGGAGCGAAACTGCGGGCTGACGAACAGGAACCGGATAGAAGGCGGAGCCGAGCAGGGCGAGCGGGCACGTAACCGCGAAGCTCTCGTGACCAAGGCAAGGCGACGTAGATCCGGCGGTCGTGCAGCGAAAGCCGATGTTCTTACCCGGGGAGATCTCGCCTTGCGCCTGAAAGGGCGACGGCGGCCGGAAGGCCTTTGGAGCGAGAAGTCAGCAGAGGCCGTAGTAGTGGCGCAAGCCGCGAAGGGCCGAACGATGGGAAGGGCGGGACGCCCATGCACCTCGGGGGAATTATGCCACAGAAGTCGGATGAAGGTCCGAGCGTTCGAACGGCCGAAGCGGTGAAGCCGCAGGGGCCGGTCGAGCGTGTGGAAGCGCCCCCGACTGGTAATGGAAACGAGCGCCTGGGAAGCAGCGACCTGATGGAGCGGGTGTGTGAACGCCCAAACCTTCGGGCCGCGTTGAAGCGTGTTCGGCAGAATGCGGGAAGTCCCGGCATTGACGGGATGACGGTCGAAGAGTTGCCCAATCACCTGCGCGGGCACTGGCCGCGCCTGCGCGAGGAACTGCTCGCGGGGCGCTACCAGCCGCAGCCGGTGAGACGGGTGGCGCTCCCCAAGCCCGGCGGGGGCGAGCGCGAGCTCGGCATCCCGACGGTGCTCGACCGGTTCATCCAGCAGGCCCTGTTACAGGTCCTGCAGCCGCTGTTCGATCCAACCTTCTCGGATGCGAGCTATGGATTCCGGCCCGGACGGAGTGCGCATGACGCGGTGCGTCGCGCGCAAGCCTACGTGCAGGAAGGCCACAGCTTTGTCGTGGATATCGACCTGGAGAAGTTCTTCGACCGGGTTAACCACGACATCCTGATGGGAAGGCTGGCCAAACGGATCGCGGACTGTCGGGTGCTGCGGCTGATCCGCCGATACCTCAACGCGGGCGTGCTCGCCAATGGGGTGGTGATCGAGCGGGATGAGGGGACGCCGCAAGGTGGCCCACTGTCGCCGCTGCTGGCCAACGTGCTGTTGGACGAAGTCGACAAGGAGCTGGAGCGGCGAGGTCATTCCTTCGTCCGCTACGCCGACGATCTGAACGTCTATGTTCGGACGCAGCGCTCGGCCGAGCGGGTGATGGGCTCGCTGCGCAAGCAGTTCGGGAAGCTGAAGCTCCGCGTCAACGAGGCCAAAAGCAAGGTGAGGCGCGCCACGGCATCGACGTTCCTCGGCTTCTCGTTCTGGGTAGCCGCAGGGCGGACGATCCGTCGGCGCGTGGCACCACAGGCCATCGAGCGCATGAAGGAGCGCGTGCGAGAGCTGACCCGGCGCAGTGCCGGACGAAGCCTCGCACAGATGTGCAAACCGCTTGGAACGTATCTGTCGGGCTGGAAAGCTTACTTCCGGCTCGCGGACACGCCGCGGGCGTTCGCCGACATCGATGGTTGGGTCCGTCACCGCCTCCGGGCGGTGCAACTCAAGCACTGGAAGCGCGGGCGGGTTATCTACCGGGAGCTGGTCGCTCGCGGGATGCCTCCCGAAGCAGCCAGACGGGTTGCCGCCAACAGCCGACGCTGGTGGCACAACTCGGCGATGGCGCTCAACCTGGCGCTCCCGAACGATCTCTTCAAACGACTGGGAGTCCCCAAACTGGCCAGTTGACCTCAACCCATCGAACCGCCCGGTGCGGACCCGCATGCCGGGTGGTGTGGCAGGGGACGCGGAGATAAACCTCCGCGCCCCTATGCCGATTCGCGCGAAATCCACGGTTCGGCGATTTCAAGAATCTCGCCACCTGTCCGGCGCTCTGGCAACTCGCGGCCGGTTTCCTATTTGCGATGATGAACCGGGTACCCCCGGACTGATTGATCCAGAGCAAACCCGGAAGAAGCGGCCGCAGCTATAAAAACCTGCCATTGCCGCTGCCCGCGGCCGCCTGCGGGGCGATATTTGACTGGAGAACAGGATGGAGCCCGACTCGTCGTCACGAAAGCAGGCCGTCGTCATCGGCTATATCCTGGCAGCCGGAATCGGCATGGTGGTGCTGCAATGGGCGCTCGCGACCTACAATACGGTCGACACCATCCCCTACAGTGAATTCGAGCAACTGGTCGCGCAGGGCAAGGTTGCCGAGGTTGCCGTCGGTCAGGATACCATCCAGGGCAAATTGAAGGACAAGCTGCCGAGCGGAAAGTCGGCCTTTGTCACCGCGCGCGTCGACGCGCCGCTGGCCGAAAAGCTCGCAGCCAAGGGCGTGGTCGTGACCGGCGTTCCCTCCGGCGGGCTGTTCCAGACGATCCTTTCGTGGATCGTGCCCGCGTTCATGTTCTACCTGTTCTGGATGTTTCTCAGCCGCAGGATGGCGGGTGGCCAGGGTTTGGGCGGTCTGATGTCGATCGGAAAATCGCGCGCCAAGGTCTATGTCGAAAAGGACACGAAAGTGACCTTCGCCGACGTTGCCGGTGTCGAGGAAGCCAAATTCGAACTGCAGGAAGTGGTGTCGTTTCTCAAGGACCCGAAGAGCTACGGCCGCCTCGGCGCGCACGTTCCCAAGGGAATCTTGCTGGTAGGACCGCCGGGCACCGGCAAAACGCTGCTCGCCCGCGCCGTGGCCGGCGAAGCCGGCGTCGCCTTCTTCTCCATCTCGGGTTCCGAATTCGTCGAGATGTTCGTCGGTGTCGGCGCGGCGCGGGTGCGCGATCTGTTCGAACAGGCGCGCAAGGCCGCGCCCTGCATCATCTTCATCGATGAGCTCGACGCGCTCGGGCGCAGCCGCTCTCCCGGTGCGTTCGGCGGCTATGACGAAAAGGAGCAGACCTTGAATCAGCTGCTCGCCGAGCTCGATGGTTTTGACCCCAGCGCCGGCGTGATCCTGCTGGCGGCGACCAACCGGCCGGAAATCCTCGACCCGGCGCTGTTGCGGGCAGGGCGGTTCGACCGGCAGGTGCTGGTCGATCGGCCCGACAAGAGCGGCCGTATCGCAATCCTCAAGGTGCACATCCGCAAGATCAGGGTCGGCGGCGATGTCGACCTCGACAAGGTCGCAGCCCTCACCACGGGTTTCACCGGCGCCGATCTTGCCAATCTGATCAACGAGGCGGCCATCGCGGCGACCAGGCGTAACGCCGAAGAGGTTTCATTCGGCGACTTCACGGTCGCGATCGAACGGATCGTCGCCGGCATCGAAAAGAAGAGCAGGGTGCTCAGCAAGCAGGAACGCCGCAGGGTCGCTTACCACGAGATGGGTCATGCGCTGGTCGCGGCAAGCCTGCCGGGGGTCGATCCGGTGCAGAAGGTCTCAATCATTCCCCGCGGCGTCGGCGCGCTTGGCTACACCATGCAGCGTCCCACCGAGGACCGCTTCCTGCTGGCGGCGAGTGAACTCAGGAACCGGATCGCGGTGCTGATGGGAGGCCGCGCCTCGGAACAGCTGATCTTCGACGGCGACGTCTCGACCGGGGCGGCCGACGACTTGCAGCGGGCGACCGAGATCGCCGTCGAGATGGTCACCAAATACGGCATGGATGCCACCGTTGGGCAGCGGACATATGCACCGCGCCCGCAGACGTTTTTGCCGGCCGTGCAGGACACTGTGGTCAGCGCGGCCGAGGCGACCGGGCGCGAGATCGATCTGGCGGTGCGCGATCTGATCGAGGCCGGCGGCGCCTGTGCGCGCGCAATTCTGGAAAAGCGCCGCGGCGATCTTGACGCGGGCGTCGAGCTTCTGATCGCAAGGGAAACATTGACGGCGGAGGAGTTCGCGCCGCTGCGCGCGGTTGGAGCGCCTGAGGCAGGGAAACTGCCTGCTCCGAAGGCGGTTGCCTGAAGGGCGGCCGCGCCGCGCTTGATGTCGATCAAGTCGTGCAGACCCGACTAACGTAAACGAGGGGCGGATCGCCGGGACGGGAGCTTCGTCATGGGATTGCTGGCGTCGAGGGACGGCCGCTCAGCTGAAGCAAAGCCATTTGCCTTGCTCCGAGCGCAGATGGTCGAGCGAAACGTCACCGCGCGCGGCGTGCAGGACGAACTCGTCGTCGAAGCCATGCGCAAGGTGCCCCGCGAATTGTTCCTGCCGAAGAACCTTCGCGAATTTGCCTACGAGGATTCGCCGCTCCCGATTGCGGGCGAGCAGACGATCTCCCAGCCCCATATCGTTGCCTTCATGGCCGAGGCCCTGATGCTCAAGGGCGGCGAGAAGGTTCTCGAGATCGGTGCCGGTTCCGGCTATGCCGCCGCGGTGTTGTCACAGATCGCTGCCGACGTGTATACGGTCGACCGTCTCGGACAGCTTGCCGACAAGGCGGCCGCGACGCTGGCCGACCTCGGCTACGACAATGTTCACGTCCTGCATGGCGACGGCACGAAAGGGTGGCCGGAATACGCCCCCTATGACGCCATCGTCGTCGCCGCCGGTGGACCGCAGGTTCCGGAATCGCTCAAGGAGCAGTTGAAGATCGGCGGCCGGCTGGTGATTCCGGTCGGCGAGGATCAGCGTGCGCAGGAGCTGGTGCGGGTTACCCGCCTTTCCAGGGATACCTATCGCAGCGAAGATATCGCGGATGTTCGCTTCGTTCCATTGATCGGAGAGGAGGGGTGGTTCGCGAAAGGAGAAGACCGAGCACCTGTGCGGCGGGCGCCGCGACCGGCTTCTCCAGGTGATGAAACCCTGGTCCGAAACCTTGCCGAGGCGGCTGAATCGTTCGCGTCGATCGAAACCGCCGATCTCAACCCGCTGATGGCGCGGATCGGGTCCGCGCGTGTGGTGCTGCTCGGTGAAGCCACCCACGGCACCAGCGAATTCTATCGGATGCGCGAACGCATCACCCGCGAGCTTATTCTAGGCAAGGGTTTTCGTTTCGTGGCGGTCGAGGCGGACTGGCCGGATGCTGCCCGCGTCGATCACTACGTGCGGCATTTCCAGTATCCGCCGTCGGAATGGACCGCCTTTGCGCGGTTTCCGACCTGGATGTGGCGCAACACCGAAATGCGGGATTTTGTCAGCTGGCTGCGCAAGCACAACGGCACGGTGGAGCGCGAGAAGCGCGTCGCCTTTCACGGGCTCGATCTTTACAGCCTCTACGACTCGATCCGGTCGGTTCTGAACTATCTCGACGAGGTCGATCCCGAATCGGCCAGGGTTGCCCGGGAACGCTACGGTTGCCTGACGCCGTGGCAGCGCGATCCCGCCACCTACGGTCATGCCGCGCTGACCGGATCCTATCCGACCTGCGAGACCGACGTGGTGCGCGCTCTCAGCGATCTCCTGGCAAAGCGCCGGGCCTACGCCGAGCATGATGGCGAGCGCTTTCTGGACGCCGAGCAGAATGCGCGCCTCGTTGCCAATGCGGAGCGCTATTACCGGATCATGTATTACGGTTCGCGCGCGTCGTGGAATCTGCGCGACGGTCATATGTTCGATACCTTGAAGAACCTTCTGGCGTTTCACGGTTCGGACAGCAAAGCGGTGGTCTGGGCGCACAACTCGCATGTGGGGAACGCCGGGGCGACCGAGATGGCCGCCCGCGGCGAGTACAATATCGGCCAGCTCTGCCGCAAGGAGTTCGGCGAGAGCGCGTATCTGGTCGGCTTCGGCACCCACAGCGGCACCGTCGCGGCGGCCTCCGAGTGGGATGGCCCGATGGAAATCAAGAGCGTCAGGCCGTCGCTCCCCGACAGTTACGAGCAGTTGTGTCACGCGACCGGGCATGTCCGCTTCATGCTGGGTCTGCGCGGTCGCGGCGATTTATGCGGTCCGAGCGGTCTCGGCAGGGAACGTCTGGAGCGGGCGATCGGCGTGATCTACCGGCCCGAAACCGAGATGGCGAGCCACTATTTTCGGGCCAATCTGCCGCAGCAGTTCGACGAGTATGTCTGGTTCGACAATACAAGCGCGGTCACTCCGCTCGATACCGCTGAAGTGAAGGGACTCCCGGACACATATCCCTTTGGGGTGTGAACCGATCGGCCGGTGAATTCGATGCACGAGACAAGCGAGCCAGAACGAACGCCCGACGCAGCGGCTGCTGCACCGGGGCCGGCCTCGGCCATGGAGGCTTTCTTCGCGTGGCCGCTGGCGGCCGCGACGCTGGTCGGGCAGGCAAACCTGCGGCTGTTTGAAAGTCTGACGTTGCCGGCGAAACAAGGCCTGTCGCGCGGTTCATCGTTCGGCCCATCCTTTCCTTGGACCACTGCGAATACGGTCGCTCTCGAACTGGCTTCGATGCGATTGCGGAACTTTTCCATTGGCACCGACGGACCCGCAACTCTCGTTTGTGCGCCCTACGCGCTGCATGGTGCGACCGTCGCCGATTTCGCACCGGGCCATAGCGTGGTTGAAGCCCTGTGCCACGGCGGGCTGTCGCGGGTATTTGTCACGGACTGGCGATCCGCCACTCCGGAAACACGCTACCTTACCATCGACAACCATCTTGCGGATCTCAATGTGGCGGTCGACGAACTTGGCCCGCCGGTCGACCTGATCGGGTTGTGCCAGGGCGGCTGGCTGGCGCTGGTCTACGCGGCGCGATTCCCGAAGAAGGTGCGACGGCTGGTCCTTGTCGGCGCACCGATCGACATCGCGGCCGCCGAGTCTCAATTGTCTCATTTCGTGTCCGATGTGCCATTTGGCATGTTCGACGAATTTGTGCGGCTGGGAGAGGGCATCGTGCATGGCGATCGAATGCTCGGTTTCTGGGGCATCTCGGATCAGGCGGAAGCGGCCTTGCAAAATCCCGGGAATCTCGACCCCGCGCAGCGACGCGAATTGATCGATCGTTTTCGACAATGGTATGCCGAGACGATCGACTTGCCTGGAAGCTTCTATCTCCAGGTCGTCAATTGGCTGTTCAAGCAGAACCAGATCGCGGAAGGGCGCTTCGTCGCCCTTGGAAAATGTATCGACCTGGCGCAGCTTCGCACACCCATCTGCCTGCTCGCGGCCAGCGACGACGAAGTGGTTTCAGTGGAGCAGCTGTTCGCGGTGGCGCGCTTGATCGGCACGCCGGCGGAACATCTGGTGAAAATGACCGAACCCGGCGGCCATTTGAGCCTGTTCCTTGGTACCGACGTCCTTGGCGGCGCATGGCGCGAAATTGTCCGCTGGCTCCGTCATGATTTGAATGAGCCGGAGGTCGGCCGCCGGTAGGCCCGACGAAGGGCGGATACTCCGGCTTTGGCCAGGAGCATCCGCAAGTCTGCCGGATGCGGGGGAGAAAGCATCCGTGTGGAATCAGCACACCACGTCCCAGGCGGGAGATGTTTGCGCCAGATCAAGCGCAACGGCGATTCCGGAATCGCTCCCGCGACGCTCCGATGCGAAGCTGAAAACGCAGGCGGCGTCGTCGATGGAAGCTTTGGACGAGCTTTGGTCACAACGACGTGACATCAAGGCAAGATATTGGGGATTAAGCACTTGATCGCCGTATGACGCGGGCCGCGACGGCTGGCCCATTTCTTGATGGGCGAGGTATGCTAGGCGGGTGGGGGCAGCCGGGCCCGCTTTTCGTCATCGATGGAGTTATCAATGCTACTTGATCGCGTCGGCAAATATTGGCCGGAAGCACTCAGTATCGTCCGTATCGTCGTCGGGCTGTTGTTTCTCGAGCATGGCACCTCCAAGCTTTTTGGATTTCCAACACCACCGATGGCTCAACCCGCGATGTGGTCGCTGTTCTGGGTCCAGGGCGTGCTCGAACTGGCCGGAGGCGCGCTGTTTGCCATCGGTCTTTTCACCCGCCCGGTCGCTTTCATCCTGGCGGGCGATATGGCGGTGGCCTACTTCATGGCCCATGCGCCCAAGAACGTCTTCCCGATGCTCAACGGCGGCGATGCGGCGATACTTTATTG
>JBAVEE010000148.1:0-2384 GCA_049587575.1 Bradyrhizobium sp. | reverse complement strand
ACACAGGCCTGTCATGCTCTAAAGTCGTCATTGCGAGGAGCCAACGGGTCGCGCAAACGCGTGCCAGATGACAGGCTCCGCGACGAAGCCATTCCATTTTTTGCGGTGCCATGGATTGCTTCGCTTTCGCTCGCAATGACGACAGGAGCAGATGAGCAGGGCCATGGCAGACAACAACAGCGTCATTCTTGAAAAGCGCGGACAGGCGCTCTGGATCACCATCAACCGGCCGGAGAAGCGCAACGCCATCAATGGCGACGTCATCGCCGGCATCGCCGATGGCTATCGCGCGGCGCATGACGACAAGGACGTGCGCGTGATTGTCGTTACGGGTGCCGGCGACAAGGCGTTCTGCGCCGGCGCCGACTTGCAGAACACCGGCGGCGCCTTCGCGCAGGATTTTGCCAGGCCGAATGTCGACTACGCCGACCTGCTGCGGTTGTCGCAGAACGCCACCAAGCCCGCGATCGCGCGGGTCGGCGGCGTCTGCATGGCCGGCGGCATGGGCCTGTTGTGCATGACCGATATGGCGGTAGCGAGCGACCACGTGATGTTCGGATTGCCCGAGGTCAAGGTCGGCGTGTTTCCGATGCAGGTGATGAGCCTGCTGCAATCGATCGCGCCGCGGCGGCTCGTCAACGAGTGGGCTATCACCGGCGAGCCGTTCGACGCGAGGACCGCGCAGGCGGCCGGCTTGCTTAACTATGTGGTGCCACAGGCCGAGCTCGACGCCAGGCTCGACTGGCTGATCGGCCGCATCACCGACAAGTCGCCGACCGCGATCCGGCGCGGCAAGTACGCCATGCGCGCGATCGCCTCGATGTCGTTCGATGAAAGCATTGCCTACACCGAAAGCCAGATCGCATTGCTGGCGATGACGGAAGACGCCAAGGAGGGCCTCAAGGCGTTTGCGGAAAAGCGGAAACCCGCGTGGCCGGGGAAGTGAGCGTCAGAAAAATCCGAGGCTCAAATCGAGGCCATAGGTTTCCATCAACAACAAAACCAACATCCCGGCGCCACAGAACATCGCAAGTTGCTTCAGAATTTCGACCTGAGGTGACGCTGCAGGAAACGCGCGGGAAATAGTTCTAGCCAGAGTAGTCATTCTCGACCTCCAAGCCTCAGCCCATGGATAGGTCGGTGGGATCGAAACAAAGGTTCAAGATAAAAAATGCGTCGATATCCCGAACATCACGTCTGTTTTTTGAAAGGACCGCGAAAATCCCGCAAGCGAGATCGGTAGTTTGGCCGCAAACAGGGAAGACCGGACTGGCGCGGGAAGCCCGTTTCGGTCGCGATCGACCCATCACGGACGTCACCTTGGCTGATGCTCGCTGTAGAAATCGGATTCAAATGGCTTGGTCGGTGGACCGCTTCTTTGCAGCCTTCTTTTTTGCGAACGTGTCTTGCGCTAGAAATGCGACGCCGATCTGATCACCGGCAACACGCACTAATTTGCAGCGGCGATACGCGAGACCCGTCGAGGATAGAAGCAGGAAAAATTCCTTAAGGTCCAATCCTTTGAGAGAGCCTTCAATGAGCAATCGCGCGCCGGTCTGAGATACGTCGATCATCATGCAGTCCCGTCGCCAGGTTCCATCAATTCCCATCATGTAAACAGGGATGCCACGTTCGAAATCGACGCGCCCGCTCTTTCGATCTCCATAGGCCATTGTGAATCCCATCTTCAATAGGACAAAAGCGGTATTCGGACCGGCGGCAGCTTCTCTTTGGCTGTTCTTGAATGTCTGGTTACTCTGAGATACCTGCAAAAGGTTGGCGCGGCGGCACATCTACTCTAGCCGAAGATTCCGGCCGCGCCGGATCCGGCAATCGAGGCGGCTCAGGAATTCCATTTGCTCGAAAGAGCCGCGCGGCATGGTACGCATAATGCAGTTCAAGCGTCCGCAGGAGCGCATTCAGAGAAATGTCTGCTGGTTCTTGGCCCATGGGTGCCTAACCAAATGATCTGACCAGTTGAAAAAAAATGCTCGTCATAGCCCGCCCATAACGGGCGTCGTTGAAATGCTCATCCGCAAAATTGAGTATGAGGAGAGCGATCACGGCGGACATTGCGACTCTCATGCCAGTATTATTACGGAGATATTTTAATTGTTCCTTAATGAAGGGTGGAGCGTCGGCTTGGATACACATCGCGCCTCCGTAAAATTACGGCCTTATTAAATATATGGGTGTCTCATCGGACCAGGCGATTCTGGAGCCGAATCTTCATGCAATTGCTGGCGTCCCGTGACTATCCCGTGATCGACTGTCAGACGATGGACGAATTCATCGGACACGAACGACTTTTTCGAGCGACTGACGGCGCATTCCTGCTGCACATGTCATCGGAGGGGAAGCTCGAAGCGGAGGAACGGATCATC
>JBAVEE010000147.1:0-2921 GCA_049587575.1 Bradyrhizobium sp. | reverse complement strand
CCGTCGCCTGGATCAGCCAATGGAGCGAAATGATCGAGGATCCGCAGCAGAAGATCGGCCGTCCACGGCAACTCTATACCGGGGTCGGGCGTCGCGATTACCTCCCCATCGGCGACCGCAAGTAATGTACGCCTGTCGGATGCGGCCGTCCCGCATCCGACACCGGCCTCGGCTCGCGCTTCAGTTCGTCCGGGATTTTCGCAACATAGCCAGGACGATGTCCGCCGCGCGCACGCCGGGCGGCTGGTTGCCGGTCGACATGATGTCGTCGAGCTTCGCAAAGGCCGCCAACTGGCGCCGCCGCTGACTTGAGTCGGCGAGAATTTCAATTAACGCGGGCACCAGATTTTCCGGCGTACAGTCCTGCTGGATGAATTCGGCCACGACATTCTCGCCGATCACGAGATTGGCCAGAATAACCGATTTCACCTGGATCAGGCTTCGCACGATCCGTACCTCGACGGCGCCAGCTTTGTAGGCCGTCACCATCGGCACGCCCGCGAGTGCAAGCTCGAGCGTCACGGTGCCGGATTTGGCGAGTGCTGCGCTAGCAACCCGGAATGCCGCCCGCTTTTCCTGCTCGCCCACCACGATCCGCGGCGCGACCTTCCAGTCCTTCACGCCCTCCCGGACCGCCTCCAGCAGATGCGGCATGGTGGGCAGGATCAGTTCGAACGCCACGCCTTCGGCCTGCAGCCGGCCCAGCGCCTCGCCGAACACCGCCAGGTGATGCCTGATCTCGCTGCGGCGGCTTCCCGGCAGCACCAGAAGGACGGGCGGTGCCTGGTCCCGACGCTTTTGCTCCTCGGGATCCGGCCGGAGCGTGCCGAGCTGCTCGGTCAGGGGATGGCCGACGTAGCTGCAAGGCGGACCCTGCAACCGGCGGTATTCCTCCGGCTCGAACGGCAGCAGGGCAAGCACGTGGTCGATATAGCCGCGCATCGCGCGCGCCCTGCCGGGCCGCCAGGCCCAGACCGAGGGCGAGACATAGTCGATGACGGGGATAGTGGGATCGCGGGCCCGAACGCGTCTTGCCACCCGAAGGGTGAAATCGGGGCTATCGATGATCACCAGGATGTCGGGCTGCGCGCGGATCACCGCGGCGACGGTTTCCCGGATGAGGCGCAACAGCTTCGGCAACTGCTTGAAGACCGCTGCCAAGCCGATGATCGAGAGCTCTTCGATCGGAAACAGCGACGTCAGCCCCTCGCGCGCCATCGATTGGCCGCCGACGCCCTCGAACCGCACCGCGTCGCCGAGGCGCTGACGCAGCACCTTCATCAGGTGGCCACCGAGCCGGTCGCCCGATTCTTCCGTCGCGATCAGGAAAACCTTCCGCACGACATTGCTTGCGGCGACCGGCGTCACGCGGGCAGACCGGTCACGAAAACACCCGCCGCGTCCGCAGCCTCGATCATGGTCTGCGGCTCGACGACAATGGTATTGCCGGCGACGATCGCTATTCCGGCAAGCGAAGCCGCCGCCGCGCCCTCGACCGTTCGCGGTCCCACCGTCGGCAAATCGAAGCGCAGATCCTGTCCGCTCTTGGGGGCCTTCACCAGAACGCCGCGCGCGGTCTTGGCGCGAATCCGACCCTCGGCGCGCAAGCGGGCGACGCGGGCCAACAATCCGTCGGTACCCTCAATGTCCTCCACCCCGACCACGTGGCCGTCGATCACGATGGCGGCCTGACCGATGTCGAAGGGGCTGAGCGCGCGCAGCACGTCACGCCCTTTGGCGATGTCGGCCGCAGCATTCTCGTCCGGCGCCTTCCGGGTGACGCATCCCTCGGGCATCAGCAGTTCCGGCGCGACATCCTTGATGCCCACCATCCGGAAGCCGTCCTCCTCGAGAATGCGGCCTATCCCCGACAGCAGATGATCGTCGCCGCCCCGGAAAGCCGCCCACACCCGCCAAATGGCGCGAAGCGTTCCCCAGTCGAGCCGAATCTCCGACAGCGCCGGCCGCACCAGCGTGCCGATGAAAACCAGATTCCGGCAGTTCTCCGCGCGAAACAGCCGTTCCGCCCTGCCGAGCTGACCGACCGATATCCAGTGATGACGAAAACGCGCCGCCGCCTCGGGATCGCAGGCGCCCTTCAGGGCGAACACAACGGAATCGATGCCGCGGGCCGACAGCGAATCGGCGACCGCGAATGGCATGACACCGCCACCCGCGATCAATCCAACCGGTGACGAAATCCCTGAAGCCGCTGATGTCATGGCTCCGGCGGCCCCGTGATCAATCTTGGTCGCGCTGGTCGGCCGGAAGGCACAGGGCACGATGCCTGCCGTGGCCGATAAAGCTGAGGATATCCGCAATCGCAGGATCCTCAGCCGCCAGAGGCTGCACCGCGCTCAGCCTTTCGGCAAACATGCCGGGGCCATGGAACAGCTTTTGATAGAACGAGCGCACCGTGGCAAGCCGCTCGCGCGTGAATTTGCGGCGCTTCATGCCGACAATATTGAGGCCTTCGAGGCGTGCGTACTGGCCGTTCACGAGGCCGAACGGAATCACGTCGCTGCGAACCCCGCAGACGCCGCCAACCATCACCTGCGGCCCAATCCGCGTGAACTGGTGCACCGCGGACAACCCGCCTATGAAAACAAAATCGCCGATCTCGCAGTGACCGCCAAGCGTGGCCGAGGTCGCGAAGATCACATCGTTACCAACCTGGCAATCGTGGCCGACATGGCTGCAATTCATGAAATAGCCGCGGTCGCCGACACGAGTGATGCCGCCACCGGCGACGGTCCCGGCGTTCATGGTGACCGATTCCCTGATGGTGCAGCCCTCCCCGATCTCGAGCCTGGTAAGTTCGCCGCGATAACTCAGGGATTGCGGCGGCGTGCCCAGCGAGACGAAGGGGTAGATCGTGCAGCCGGCGCCGATGGTGGTTTGCGCCGTGACGTGGACATGCC
>JBAVEE010000146.1:0-1829 GCA_049587575.1 Bradyrhizobium sp. | reverse complement strand
TGACCAGGTTGGAATAGCTTGAGGAAACCGCCTCAAGCCCGAACGGCTCCATCCCTGCCGAGGCAGGTGAGACCGTCAACGCCGCGGTCAGGAGCCCAGCGGCGGCGCTCAGATGATTGCGCACCTTCGTGCCGATCATGCAGGTTCTCCCCGCCTGGAGATGACAGCCTCGCTGAACCGAACCGGAGCCGACGGGTCGCTTAACCAGCAAACGCTTTTGAGAATAGTGCGTCCACGGAGCCGAACACGACAGATGGCTATTCAATTTAGGTTGTTTTGATTAGGCACAAACCGCCTGCGCCCACGCCCCTCTGCAAATCAGTGGCGATCCGGATTCCAGACGATGATGCGATAAAACTGCGCATTGATCGCGTCGTAGCATTCGCATGCTGCATCCCACAAACCGCCGATATCAATGAGCTGGATCTGCCCGAGGCGATAATCGATCAAGCCGGCTCTACGGAGCATCCGTAGCGCCAATGCCACTTGACTGCGGCTTACGCCAAGCATTTGCGACAGGGCTTCCGGCGAGACCGGAACGGCGTTATCGTCAAGAAGATCGTGCGCCTGGAGCAAACAGCGGACGAGGCGCTGATCCAGACGATGGATCGCGTTGCAGGCGGCTATTCGCTGAGCCAGCACCAGCATCATCCTCTCGTGGCGAATACAGGAGAGGCACAGCGGCTTGCTGTCGGCGACAAGCGCCTTCATGATGTGGGCATTGATGGTAGCTGCCTTCATTGCGACGCGGACGATTGCATCGTTTATCGCGGTTGCCTCGTCGTGTAGCGCTGTCAGGCCGGCGGCGCCATTGTAGCCTGCGGATCCGGAGTCGACGAGTTGTCCATCCGCAAGTCTCACGACAAACGAGATTATGCCGGATACCGGAAAATAGACGTGCTGGATCTTCTCGTTGTTGCGGTATAGGACGGTGCCTTCAGGTAAGTCGACGATGGCGATGTGTCGTTCAAGCGGAGCGAAGACCTGAGATGACAGCGGGGACAAAAAATAATTGGGCGGGTTTGAAATGGTCGTCATCGATCGCCGCCCTGCATCGCGCATCAATGCCGATCAAGCTGATGTCGGCAGTTATTAACCAGGCCGCCTGCCTGCGACGATGAAAACGCATCGCTTAATTGCGCCGGGACCGGCCCACTTACCGATCGAGATACTTCCGCAGCCATTCGGGAATGTCGCTCGCTCCAGGCGTGCCGGCACCCATCGTCACGATTGCGGTGTTGCCGCCGCTCTGGCGATACATCGTCGTTCGTCCCGGAGACTTCTCGACCCTCACCACGGCCCGGCCAGGCTCGCCTGATTGGGTAATCGTGGCGACTCCGTTTGCGTTCCGAACGACCGTCGTGTCGCCATTCCCGTTTTCGCCCGTACCGCCGGCATAAGCTGTTGCGCACATCAATGGGGCCAATCCGGCTGCTAGCAAAGCGTTTCTCACGACATCTCTCCGTCTGCATTCGTCATCGAGCAAATTGGAATATGCCTAGCCAATTCCACGTGCCGAACTGGCTAACGACTGCATTGTTGAGATTGCCGGTCTGGGCGATAAGCGCGTTTGTCGAAGCGCCGATCTGGCGCAGAAAAACCGCGTTTCTCAAACCGTTTTGCTCGACCAGCGCGTTAGCCGTGGTGCCGACCTGAATGATCTGCGCAATGTTTCTTGTACCGTCCTGAATGATGGTTGCGTCCACCGTTCCTGTCCCGATCTCGAAGATCCGCGCGATATTGAACCTGCTGGTCTGTTCGATGACAATCGGCTGAACGGAATTACCAAACTCGACGATGGTCTCCACGCTGACATTGCGGATATGCCC
>JBAVEE010000145.1:0-1771 GCA_049587575.1 Bradyrhizobium sp. | reverse complement strand
ATTGCAGGCGCTCACCGTGATCGCGGGGAAGCGGTGCAGGGGGTCGCCGAATTTGTCGAGCGAAAGCGGCTGCACGTGGAACTGGATGTTGGCGCGGTCGCGATGCGGATCCGAACGGGTGAAGATGCCGAGCTGCGACGGCGCCATGGTCAGCGGGCCGCGGCGGCGGAACGCATAATCGAGGCCCATCAGGCCGCGCCTTACAAGCGAATAATAGGTCTCGTTCAGCGTGCGCACGCCGCTTACCTTGTAGATCGCCCGCTGTTGCAGGTGATCCTGCAGATTTCGCCCGACGCCCTGCCGGTCGAGTACACCGGCGATTCCCAGCGGCGCCAGCCATTCCGCCGGCCCGATGCCGGAGCGGTGCAGCACCTGAGTCGAGCCGATCGAGCCGGCGCACAGGATCACTTCGCCCTTGGCGCGGGCCTCGACGACTTCGCCGCCTCTGGCGAAGCGCACGCCGGCGGCGCGGCCGTTCTCGATGATCAGGCGGTCGACCAGCACGTCCTTTTCGAGACGCAGATTGGCGCGCTTCAGGGCGGGCTTCAGGAAGCCGCGCGCCGAGGACCAGCGGCGCCCGCGCTTCTGGTTGACGTGGAAATAGCCGACGCCCTCATTGTCGCCGGTGTTGAAATCCGGAATTTTCCGGATCCCCATCTGCTCCGCCGCGTCGCCGACCGCGTCCAGAATGGCCCATGACAGGCGCGGGGCTTCGATCCGCCAGCCGCCGCCGCTGCCGTGATGCTCGCTGTCGCCGAGGAAGTGATCCTCGAGCCGGCGGAACGCCGGCAGCACGTCGTCGTAACCCCAGCCGGTCAACCCGAGCTGGCGCCAATGGTCGTAGTCGGCGGCCTGTCCGCGCATCGAGATCATGGCGTTGATCGCCGACGAGCCGCCGATCACCTTGCCGCGAGGATAGGCCAGCGAGCGGCCGTTGAGACCGGGTTCGGGGTCGGTCCGGAACATCCAGTCCGAGCGCGGGTTGCCGATGGCGAAGAGATAGCCGACCGGGATGTGAAACCAGATCCAGTTGTCGCCGCCGCCGGCCTCCAGGACCAGCACCCGGTTCCTCGGATCGGCCGACAGCCGGTTGGCGACGATGCAGCCGGCGGTGCCCGCGCCGACGACGATATAGTCGAAATCACCTTCAAGCCGCTTCATGAGCCGTCACCGCGCCAGCCGTCCCGGGGGAGCCAAGGCCATAGCGTTGCCGGGGGCTGCTGTACAGCGCCGCGCGTCGGTATTGGGCGGAGCGTGACGGCGTGCTAGACCGGACAAATACCCAAGTCTGGACAGAGCTTTCCCATGCCCATCGTCAATCGCGTCGCCGATCTGCAACCCGATATTCAGGCCTGGCGCCGCGATATCCACGAACACCCCGAATTGCTCTACGACGTCGACCGCACCGCGGCCTTCGTGGCGGAGCGGCTTCGGGAGTTCGGCTGTGACGAAGTGGCAACCGGTCTTGGCCGCACCGGCGTGGTCGGTGTCATCCGGGGCCGCAAGCCCGCCGGCGGGAGCGACGTCAGGGCGATCGGGCTTCGCGCCGATATGGACGCGCTGCCGATCGAGGAGGCGACCGACCTGCCTTACGCCTCCAGAACGCCCGGCAAGATGCATGCGTGCGGCCATGACGGCCACACCGCGATGCTGCTCGGCGCGGCCCGCTATCTCGCCGAGACCAGGAATTTCGCCGGCGATGCGGTGGTGATCTTCCAGCCCGCGGAGGAGGGCGGCGCCGGCGCCGCGGCGATGATCAAGGACGGGCTGT
>JBAVEE010000144.1:0-1595 GCA_049587575.1 Bradyrhizobium sp. | reverse complement strand
GGCTGATCTCCAATTTCGTTCATAGCGTGGCGGGCCTGAAGCGCGACTGGACAATGGCGGCTTTTCGCCAGGAGGCGCGCGAGGCGATCCGCGCGCGGGTCGGCCAGTCGCGCGTGATCTGCGGCCTTTCCGGCGGCGTCGATTCCGCCGTGGCCGCGGTCCTGATCCACGAGGCGATCGGCGACCAGCTCACCTGCGTGTTCGTCGATCACGGTCTGCTGCGCAAGGACGAAGGCAAGACCGTGGTCGATCTGTTCCGGCATCACTACAACATCCCGCTGGTTCACGTTGATGCGTCGAAGCAATTTTTGGGCGAGCTGGCCGGCGTCAGCGATCCCGAACAGAAGCGCAAGACCATCGGCCGGCTGTTCATCGACGTGTTCGATGTGGAAGCGAAGAAAATCGGCGGCGCCGAGTTCCTCGCGCAGGGCACGCTCTATCCCGACGTGATCGAGAGCGTCTCCTTCACCGGCGGCCCGTCGGTGACGATCAAGTCGCACCACAATGTCGGCGGTCTGCCCGCGCGCATGAACATGAAGCTGGTCGAGCCGTTGCGCGAATTGTTCAAGGACGAGGTCCGCGTGTTGGGGCGCGAACTCGGCCTGCCCGAAATCTTTGTCGGCCGGCACCCGTTCCCCGGTCCGGGCCTCGCCATCCGCTGCCCCGGCGAGATCACGCCGGAGAAACTCGAGATCCTGCGCAACGCGGATGCCGTCTATATCGACCAGATCCGCAAGGCCGGCCTCTACGACAAGATCTGGCAGGCCTTCGCGGTGCTGCTGCCGGTCAAAACCGTCGGCGTGATGGGCGACGGGCGCACTTACGAATATGTCGTCGGCCTGCGCGCGGTGACCTCGACCGACGGCATGACCGCGGACTTTTATTCGTTCGACATGAAGTTCCTGGGCGAAACCGCGACCCGCATCATCAACGAGGTCAAGGGCGTCAACCGCGTGGTCTATGACGTGACGAGCAAGCCGCCGGGGACGATCGAGTGGGAGTGAGGAGGAGTACGATAGAGTAGATTGGAGTACTGTCGGATACATTCGGAAATTGTTGGTCCCCGATAGTGGGCGATAGTTCGCGGGCGATTCTGCAAGAACGAGCAGGAGTCTTGTAGGTCGGCGATAGACCTTGCGACTGGGTGTCGAGATGCTCAAGGGAATCGATACACCGCGCCGTTCACGGCACATGCTTCGGATTTGGATTGGAGCGCCGATACAAATCCTCGGACAACAGACCTCATGTTCCGGCGATTTGTATCAGGGTTTAAGCCCGGTCGGGACCAACGAGACGAGCACAGCGAAGAGGGCGCCATAGCTAAATACGTTCTCGTGCCCCGCGTAGTTCCAGAGTGCTCCCGCAATGAGGCTGGCGACCAGCTGCATGACGCCGACCGTCGTGCTGTACGAGACAATGCCGCTTGCCCGCAGATGCTCTGGCACAAATCTGCGGAGAATGTTGAGACCCGAGAGTCCGCAACCGCGGCATCAGGCCTTAAAGAAGGCCAGCAGGTCCGCCTTGATGATGTCTGCGTGGGTCGCGTGGGCATGCCGTGCGGCAGATCCTTGTAGGCCTTCAGCGTGCCGTTCTTC
>JBAVEE010000143.1:0-2969 GCA_049587575.1 Bradyrhizobium sp. | reverse complement strand
GCGGCAAATCGCTGGGGTCGTAGATCCCACCCCTGCCTCGGCTTTCCCGGCATTTGCCAGCACCGTCCAATCAGGAATATAATTTAGCTATGATACATGAACCGAACCAATTTCTAGCCTTCGTCTGGAGTGGCTGGACCGCTACCTGGCCCACACAATTGCTGGCGCTTATCTGGGTTGCATGGCTCATCAGTTGGGCCGTGGGTTCGTTCTTTTCGGCTCGAACCGAGAAGCACGTCAGGACCTGGGACTCCCGGGCCTACCGAATCCCCATCCTCGTGGGCGCGGTCCTGCTTACGCCCTGGACGGCAGAAGTCTTGGGAGAGAAGCCGCTATGGCAGGTCGGCACTGGCGGCACATATCTGCTCGCGGCCCTGACCGCAGCGGGCTGTCTGTTCACGTGGTGGGCGCGAATTCATCTCGGGCGTTTTTGGTCGAACGCGATCACGCGCAAGGAAGGCCATCGGGTTATCGACACCGGCCCTTATGGGTTGGTTCGTCATCCGATCTATACCGGGCTTATCGGCGCGATGCTGGCGACAGGCATCGCGGTCGCGACGGCGACGGCGCTACTCGGGACCGTGCTGATCGCTTTCGGCCTCTGGCAGAAGGCGCGCATGGAGGAGGGCTTTCTGACGGCCGAACTCGGCGCGGACGCCTACGGACCCTACTGCCGCCGCGTTCCAATGCTGGTTCCGTTCCTGCCGCAACGCTGAGCTCAGCGTATATTGCGGCCGCGGTGGCGCGCTTGCGGCATCAGTGCCTGGATTGCGACTGCCCCGAGACCTCAACCCGCGGCATCAGATGGCGCGGAACAACGACACGTTCGCCCGGCACCAGCGGCGTGCGTTCCGCTCCCTTATTGATCTGGGTGACCGACCAGAGCGGAACATGGTAGGCGGCCGCAATCGTCTCCAAACTATCGCCAGGACGGGCGAACACCGGCATACCGCTATCCCACAGCTCAATTGCAGCGTTGGCGGGAACCACAAGGCGAATCGGCACAGGCTCGTCTTCGACTTTCGCCGAGGTCGTCGCAAGCTGCACGATCTTGGCGAGCAATTGGTCTTGGACCGTCTCCACCTTTTCGATGTTGATATGCGAGACTTCATCATGCTCCGAGAGGTCGAAGCTTGCGTAGTGACCCCGGTATCCGGGTTGCGGCTTGACGTCGCCGCCACCCAGAACGCTTTTCGACAGGAAGATGTTGATGAAGCGGTCGACATTGAGCGGAACATCGGGTGTGACATGGGCTGGATCGATCGCGACAGCCAGGCTTACCCGGATGCCTTCAGCCTCAAGGATTTCCGAGAACTTCAGCACGCAAAATCCGCCCATTGAGTGCCCGATGAGAATGATCGGGGCGGGATTCGCTCGATAGTCGGCAATCGCTTGCGCGGCGATGATGCGGCAAATCGTGAACTCGTAAACATTCGCCGCGATACCGGCATGTTCGATCCGCGCGGTCAGCCAATCCATTCCGCGCGAGAAAAACGGACCCATGGCACCGCGGAACAGGTAGACACGGCCATGCGGCTCGGCAGTCGGCTGAGGGGCGTCCAGCGGCCGCGCGGCGGTCTCGTTCGACACCGCGACCGGACCCGCCAGCGCCAAATCGAAGCCGCCACGGAAGGGCGACGCCCAAAGCATCGCTCCAAGAACGATCGTTGCAACTCGCGTCGGATTGATCATGCGCTCCGCGAACCATCCTAAACGCTGGGAGCCCCATCATATGGCGCCGGCATCGGCGCGTCCGGAGCAGAAAGTACGCCATTCGATGCGCGAAGCGCACCTTAGGGCCGTCCAATTGGTGGAATTGTGGCGCCCCATGGGCCAGGGCACCTAACCCGCGGGAAACAGGCTCATGCGGCAATGGCGCGACGCCGCGCCATTGCCGGCCGTATCCGGAGTTTATCTTGTGACACTCGCCTGCGGCTTCGAGGCTGCCGACGCCTCGCTTGGCCGGCGGCCCAACGCAACGGCATCAATGGCGCCGATTACCTTCCGCTGGATGATTTCGTTCTTGTCGATGGTGATGTGTCCGACGCCCGGGATATTCTGCACGTTGACGTTTTCCAGGGAGCCACGCAGCTGCTTTGTTCTCGCAACGGGCTCACCATTGCCATTGCCGATGTAGAAATTGATGTAACGGCCGACGCGGCCCGCCAGGCTCGTCCGGAAAACCGAATCCAGGCCTATCGCCAGTTTGACGGGAGCACCAAGCTGATCGAGACGCGCTACCATATCCGGCAGGACCGTCGCACCCGAGGAGTGCCCAACCAGAATAATCGTCCGAACCCGTCCGCTCCTGTATTCCGCGGCGGCTTCGTCGGCAAGGGACGACCAGGAGAGATAGTTGACCACGGTGACGGGGATACCCTGCGCCTGCAGCTTGGCGGCGATGTCATCGAGACCGAGGGAGAAGATATTGAGCACGCCGCGCAGCAGATAGACATGCGCGCCCGTTCCGCCGGACGCGGGAACCGCCGCATTCGCTGCGGCGCCGATCGGGAGCATCAGAAACAGCAAAGTCACGGCCACGGCCTGCAGCGACCGAAATTTTAATGTGCCATTCAACTGAAGACCGCCGCTATATGACTTCATTGGTTCCCCTCGGACGCGCAAATCGGTTGGCCGGAACGTAGCCTCGGCACGCTCGCATCCGCAACATAAGGAGCCGCGGCGCCTCATTTAATCCCCGCTGCGTGTCCCTATTGCAACACCCGGACGAGTTTCGATCTGCCTTGGGCCCTGTTTCCGCATCCTGGCTGTCCCGGATCCGTGACGCAGGTCGAAGTGACGCTGCGCCCGGTTCCGGACACCGTGAGCTTGCGATCACTTCGTCAGCGGGCAACCGCTGTCTTTCGCAGAAGGGAAAGCCTTATCGCCCGGCACAACGGCCAGCTGTTTGTAGTAATCCCATGGCTTCTTGGATTCGGATGGCTTCTTGACCTCGAACAGATAGAGGT
>JBAVEE010000142.1:0-1669 GCA_049587575.1 Bradyrhizobium sp. | reverse complement strand
TTGCACGGGTGTTGGCGATGTCGCCGCGTGCCTTGCTGATGGACGAGCCGTTCGGGGCGCTGGACGCGCAGACGCGGCTCTCCATGCAACAATTGCTGCTTGACGTATGGCAGTCGCTCGGCACCACGGTATTGTTCGTCACCCACGACATCGACGAAGCGATCCTGCTGTCGGACCGCATCTGCGTGATGACGGCCCGTCCCGGCCGGATCATGCGGACTATTCCCATAGCGCTGGCGCGGCCGCGTTCCATTGCGAGTCTCACCACTCCGGAATTCATGGCCTACAAGGCCGGGATCATGTCCGATATGAAGGTCCAGCACGTCTCCTGAAAAGCGAACCCCGAGAATGGCAAATCCGCGTATTCCCTATGTGCTTTCGTCAGACCGCGCGGCTTTGCCGGCGTTGAACGGAAAAAAGATCCTCGTCCATCTCGTCGTCAACGTGGAGAACTGGCAATTCGACCAGCCGATGCCGCGCACGATCATTACGCCGCCGCATGGGCGCGAGACCGTGCCGGACGTGCCGAATTTTTCCTGGGCCGATTACGGAATGCGCGCAGGACTCCCGCGTATTCTGAAAGCCCTGTCGTCGCGCGGTCTGCCGGCGTCGACGAGCTTCAATGCGGGAGTGATCGATGCCTACCCGCAGGCCGCCATCGCCATGCGCGATGCGGGATGGGAATTCATCGGTCACGGCATGCACCAGAAAGCCATCAATCATGTCGAGGGCGGTGAAGAGGCTGTCATCCGGGCAAGTCTCGACAAGATTGCGGACTTTACAGGGCGGCGTCCGCGCGGGTGGTTGTCTCCGGGACTCCGCGAGACCGTCGAAACGCCCGATATCCTCAAGCGCAACGGGATCGATTATCTCTGCGATTGGGTCGTCGATGACCGGCCCTCATGGATGAAGACGGCGGCCGGGCCGTTGATCGCGATGCCCTACAATCTGGAGATCAACGACTCGATCATCTATGCGGTCGAGCGGCACGCGACCGGCGAGATGGCAAAGCGGCTGGAATTCACCCTGCGCCGGTTCGAGAACGAATGTCGCGACAGCGCGATGGTTCTGGCGATCGGATTGCATCCGCATCTGATATCGGTGCCGCATCGCATTCACGAGTTGGACCGCATGCTCGACTTGCTGACGGCCTCGGCCGATGTCGGCTTCGTTACGGGCAGCCAGCTGGCGGACTGGTATGCGGCAGCCGAGCCGGCGCCGCTCGCGCGCCTGCCGTAGGGACCAGCGTTGCGCGGCGTTTGCCGGCGCGAGCACGCGATCGCCGGCCACGGCCAGCCATCAAGCGTGATAGTATTCATGTTTCGCCGGATGTTAAGTGTGGCCGAAACAAATCCTGTTTGCAGAAGTTGCCCATTGCCATGGACCACCACCACCACGACCATTCTCATGCTCGCGGCAATGCAGGGGATACGCACCCGCCCGGCACCTTCGGCTTTGCATTTGCCGTCGGTGTCGCCCTCAATTTGACGATTGTGGTTGCAGAGCTGGTCTTCGGCTACGCCGCGAACTCTCTTGCCTTGATCGCCGACGCCGCTCACAATTTCTCCGACGTGATCGGCCTGGTGCTGGCGTGGGCAGCGGCGTGGCTTGCCCTGAGACGGCCAACGCAACAGCACACTTATGGGTATCGGCGCGCCTCCATTCTTGC
>JBAVEE010000141.1:0-2173 GCA_049587575.1 Bradyrhizobium sp. | reverse complement strand
GGAACTCAGGTTACAATTTAGCGGCCCATGCGTTTTTTGCATGGCATTAGCTCGAAAAGGGGCTAGGCTATGCATCACGCGCAGGGCTATAAGCCGGCTCGCTTTGCTTATTGTGCAGTGAAGCCATTTTGAGGCTCCCATTCCCATGACCAGCGATGTTGTAGCTCCCGCCCCGGAAACGACGGCGGCCAATGGGCATGGCGAGGCCCATTCCACCGCAGGCTTCAAAGCCCTCCTGATCGGCAGCATCGGGGTCGTCTACGGCGACATCGGCACCAGTCCGCTTTACGCGCTGCGCGAAGCCGTGGTGGCGGCCAGCGGGCCCTCCGGCGTCGTCGAGCCGCAGGCGGTCCTCGGGGTCGTCTCGCTCATCCTGTGGGCGCTGATCGTCGTCGTGACGCTGAAATACGTGGTGATCCTGCTTCGGGCGGACAATCACGGCGAGGGCGGAACGCTGGCGCTGATGGCGCTCGCGCAACGCGCGGTCAGCCACGGCGCCGGCGCCATTGTGCTGCTCGGGATCGTGAGCGGCGCGCTATTCTACGGCGACGCGGTGATCACGCCGGCATTGTCGGTGCTTTCGGCGGTCGAAGGCATCAAGCTCGTCACCGCGGCGTTCGAACCCTATGTGGTGCCGCTCACGGTGCTTATCCTGTTCGTGCTGTTCGCGGCCCAGTCGCGGGGCACCGCGCATGTTGCGGCTTTCTTCGGACCGGTGATGTGCGTCTGGTTCGGCGTCATCGCGATCGGGGCGATCGTTCCAGTCATGCGGCATCCCGAAGTCCTGTTTGCGCTGAATCCCCTGTTAGCCGTCGAGTTCATGCTCCATCACGGCATTATCGGCTTTGTTACGCTCGGTGCTGTGTTTCTCGCGGTCACCGGAGCGGAGGCGCTCTATGCCGACCTCGGGCATTTTGGCAAACGGCCGATCCAGACCGCGTGGCTCTTCATCGTCCTGCCGTCGCTGGCGCTGAACTATCTGGGGCAGGGCGCCCTCGTCATCGCCGACCCGAAAGCGATCGAAAACCCGTTCTTCCTGATGTTCCCGGATTGGGCGCTGATTCCGATGGTCGCCCTCGCCACGCTCGCGACCGTGATCGCAAGCCAGGCCGTGATCACCGGCGCCTATTCCCTGACGCGTCAGGCGATCCAGCTCGGCCTGCTGCCGAGATTTGAAATCCGCCACACCTCGGAAGCCCATTCCGGCCAGATCTACATTCCGCGCATTAACATGCTGCTGCTCGTGGCCGTGACACTGCTGGTGCTGATGTTCCGATCGTCAAGCGCGCTGGCGTCGGCCTACGGCATTTCGGTAACCGGCACCATGGTGGTTACGGGGTTGATGGGTTTTGTCGTGATCTGGCGCGTATGGAAATGGTCGCCGTTCGCGGCCGCGGCGCTGATTGCGCCATTTCTGTTTCTCGATCTCACCTTTCTCGCCGCGAACCTGTTGAAGGTGCTGGAGGGCGGCTGGGTGCCGCTGGCGCTGGGCGCCGTTGTGATGCTGCTGATGTACACCTGGCGGCGTGGCAGCCGGCTGTTGTTCGACAAATCGCGCAAGCTTGAGTTTCCGCTGGCCGATCTGGTGGCGATGCTGGAAAAGCGGCCGCCGCAGCGGGTTTCCGGCACTGCGGTCTTTCTCACCAGCGATCCGATCAGTGCGCCGACCGCTCTGATGCACAGCCTCAAGCACTACAAGGTGCTGCATGAGAAGAACGTCATCCTCACCATCGAAACCGCACCGACGCCGCGGATCGACCCGGCTGAGCGGGTGAGGCTGGAACAGGTCAGCGCCACCTTCACCAAGGTGACGTTGCGGTTTGGATTCATGGAATCGCCGAACGTGCCGAAGGCGCTGGCGATTGCGCGAAAGCTCGGCTGGCAATTCGACATCATGTCGACGTCGTTCTTCCTGTCGCGGCGCGCGCTGAAACCGGCTGCGCATTCCGGAATGCCGCGCTGGCAGGACCACCTCTTCATATCGCTCAGCCGTACCGCCAATGATGCCACCGACTATTTCCAGATTCCCAGCGGACGGGTGGTCGAGGTGGGAACGCAGGTGACCATCTAGGCCCGCGCCTGGCGCTCGTCTTGCCTTCCGCGCTTGATTTTCATCGCGTGAGAGGCGAGGTTGGCGCCAGACTGCGAATAGTGGCCGTAGGGAGGGTTTGAG
>JBAVEE010000140.1:0-4306 GCA_049587575.1 Bradyrhizobium sp. | reverse complement strand
AGACATCGGTGGTGATGCCGGTGAGCACGATGTTCTCGATGCTGCGCAGCCGCAGTATCAGCTCCAGATCGGTGGCGCAGAACGATCCCTTGCCGGGCTTGTCGATGATGGGCTCGCCCGGCAGCGGCGCCAGGTCGGGGATGATTTCCCAGCCGGCCTCGCCGCGGACCAGCACGCGCCCGCACGGGCCGGGGTCGCCGATCCCGGCGCCGATCTGCCGCGACCGCCACTGCTTGTTCGCGGGCAGGTCGGTGAGATCGGGGCGGTGACCCTCGCGGGTGTGGATGATGTGGAAGCCCTGGCTCCGCATCACCGCGAGCAGCCGCTTGATCGGCTCGATCGGCGCGCGCGTCAGCGACAGGTCGTATCCCATCTTGTCGACGTAGCCGCCGACGCCGCAGAAATCGGTCTGCATGTCGATGATGATGAGCGCGGTATTCTCCGGCCTCAGATCGCCGTTATAGGGCCACGCGTAGGGCTCGGATTTCAGATAGCGTTCGGCCATGTCTTGAGCCTCGTCTGTCGATATCGGTTCATCGGGTGATCGAAAGCTCGGCCGGAGCCCCGGTGAGGGTGCGCTTCGGCGAGCAGGTGATGATCATGATCGCGAGCGTCAGAATATAGGGTGCGGCATTGAACAGGTGATATCCCGAGGTGACGCCGACCGATTGCAGCGCCGGTCCGAGCGCGGCCGCGCCGCCAAAGGCGAGCGATGCCCACATGCACAGCATCGGATCCCATCGCGCGAAGATCACCAGCGCGACCGCGGTGATGCCCTGTCCGCTGGAGAGGCCTTCGTTCCAGCTGCCGGGGTAGAACAGCGACAGAAACGAGCCGCCAATGCCGGCGAGAAAGCCGCCAACCATGGTCGCCCGCAGGCGGATCGCCAGAACGGAATATCCCATGGCGCGCGCCGCATCCGAACTCTCGCCGGCGGTGCGGATCAGCAAGCCCCATCGTGTCGTCCGAAAGGCCCAGTACAGGATCGGCGCCAGCGCAATGCCGATCAGAAACAGCACGTTGATCCGCAGCGCGGCGCGAACCTGGGCGACGTCGCTCCACCATCCGAAATCGATCGCGGGGAGCCGCGGCGCCGTCGGCTCGATCAGCGGCTTTCCGAGATAGAATGCAAGGCCAGTTCCGAACAGCATCAGCGCGATGCCGACGGCGATGTCGTTGACCCGTGGCAGCGAGCAGATTCCGGCGTGCAGCGCGCCCAGAACCGCGCCGGTGACGCCGGCGGCGAGCACACCGAGCCAGGGCGACCCCGTGACATAGGAAATGCCGTAGGCGCTCATCGCGCCCATGACGAGGGTGCCCTCGAGGCCGAGGTTGATGCGCCCCGAGCGCTCGGTGATGCATTCGCCGAGGCTGACGAACAGGAACGGCGTGGAGACGCGAATGGCGCCGCCAAACACCGCCAGAGGCACGGTCCAGAGTCCGATCGTTCCGTCAGCCATGTCAGGATTTCCCTTTCAGGAAGCCGATTCTTCCGTAGAGCGCATCGCTCGCAAGAACGAAGACGAAGATAATTCCCTGCAGCACCTGGACCGAGGCGTCAGGCAATCCGAGCCTGCGCTGCAGAAGTCCTCCGCTTGCGCCGATTCCGCCCAGCAGAACGGCAACCGGAATGACGGCAAGCGGATTTTGCCGGGCCAGGAAGGCGACAAGGATGCCGGTGAAGCCATAGCCCGCGGCGAGATTGGCATTGGTTCGGCCCTGCACCGCGGCGACTTCGACCATTCCTGCAAGGCCGGCCGCCGCTCCCGCCAGAAAACAGATGGTCATGATCAGCTTGCCGACGCCGAGGCCCACGATCCTGGCTGCGCGAATATTGCCGCCGGCGACCCGCGCGGCGAAGCCGAACACGGTGTGATAGATCAGGATGTAGGAGGCGACGGCGGCGACGATGCCGAACACCAGTCCCCAATGCACCTCGGTGCCGGGTATGGATCCCAGCATATTGGCCGCGCCGATCTCCCGCGTCGACGGCTTGTTGAGGCTGGCGGGGTCGCGCATCGCGCCCTCGACCAGATGGTTGAGAATCGCCAGCGCGATGTAGACCAGCAGCAGACTCGAAATCGTTTCATTGACCCCGCGGTATTGGCGAAGCCCGGCCGACAGCATGATCCAGAGCCCGCCACCGATCATACCGGCGGCAGCCATGGCCAGTTGCACCGCCAGCGGCGGCGCCGTCGGCATCGCCAGTGCCGCGCTGGTCGACGCCAGCGCGCCGATCAGCAGCGCGCCTTCGCCGCCGATGATGACCATGCCGAGTTGTGCGGGCAGGGCGGTGCAGAGCGCGGTCAGGATCAGCGGGGCCGCGCGCGTCAGCGTGTTCTGCCATGAGAACCAGGTGCCGAACGCGCCCTGGTACATGTAGAAATAGAGGTCGAGCGGATTCTTGCCGAACAGAGCCACGAAAATCCCGAACATCCCGAGCGCGCCGACCAGCGCCGCGCCCGGAATGAGGATATATTCGATGGTCCCGCCGTAGCGCTGGAGAAACCCCGGATCCGAGGCCGGGGAAATCGCCACTACATCGGCAGGACCAGCAGCTTCTGATGTCACGAAGTCGCTCCGATGACGCCTTCCACCAGGTAGTCCATCTTTTCGAGTTCGGGGTCCTTCTGGCCGCGCTCGGTTCCGGCAGTGATCACCGTCTTGCCCTTGTTGTCCACGATCGGGCCCTTGAAGATGGTATAGGTGCCCGCGGTGAGCTTGGCCTTGATATCATCGGCGTGTTTGCGCGCTTCCGCCGAGACCGCCGGGCCATAGGGCGAGACCTTGACGATCTCTTCCTTCAGCCCGCCGCGATAGAAATTCGGGATGGCCTCTCCGGCGGCCATCATTTTCACGAATTTCGGATAGAGCGCCTCCCAGTTCCATTCCGCGCCGGTGAGATACGCTTTCGGCGCGAGCGGCGACTGGTTGACGTGATAGCCGCACACCATCGCGCCGCGCCGCGCCGCGTTCTCGACCATGGTCTTCGGCCCGTCGACGTGGCAGGTCAGGACATCGACCCCCTGATCGACCAGGCTGTTGGTCGCTTCGGCTTCCTTGACCGGCATCGACCAGTCGCCGGTGAAGATCACCTGGGTGGTGGCCTTGGGGTTGGCGAGCCTGGCGCCGAGCGTGAAGGCATTGATGTTGCGCAGCACCTGCGGGATCGGCTTGGCGGCGACAAAGCCGAGCTTGCCGCTCTTGGTCGAGTAGCCGGCGACGATGCCGGAAATATATTGCGCCTCGTCGATGTAGCCGAAATAACTGCCGGCGTTCTTCGGATCCTTGTCGGTCCACAGGCCGCCGCAATGCTCGAAGCGAAGCTTCGGAAACTTCCTGGCCATCTTGATCACGTGCGGGTTGTAATATCCGAACGATGTCGGGAACAGCAGCGTCGCGCCGTCGAGATTGATCATCGACTCCATCGTCTTTTCGACGGCATCGGTTTCCGGCACCTTTTCCTCCTCGACCACCTTGAGGCCGGGCATCTTCTTCAGCACCGCCGCTCCCTGCGCATGGGCCTGGTTGTAACCATAGTCATCGCGCGATCCGACATAGATGAAGCCGATCGTGGTATCCGCCGCGAACGCGGTGCGCGCGCCGAAGGCCGTGCCAAGCGTCAGCGCCGCGCTTCCCTGCAAAAGATGTCGTCGTGAAATCCTGCCAAAATCCATTGTTGCTCCCCTTTGGCGGATGCACCGCCGCTAACTGCGCGGCTTCGCCGGTCCGGCGGAGCCCGACAGGCCATGTCGCAATCTTCGTGCCAGAGCTTTTTTGGTGGGCATCACAATTTAAATTATTGAAATTATTCGAATATTTTACTAGATAGATTTCGGTTTAAAACTTGGGCAGCCGACTGTATGAGTAAAAAATAGGCGACATTTTTTGATTGTATGCAATGGAGTTAAGCAATCCTTAGCCCAGGTTGGTCGCCTCGCCATTGAACCCAGGCAGCCAATCCGAACATTTGCCGGCGGGCCAATCGGGCATAGGCTGCTACCGGTCTCGGATTATTCCCTCGGATTCGCCGGTCCGCTGGCACTTGATTTGTATCGATCGGTTGAAAGCCGTATGTGGACCGGCTTTGGCTCCATCATCGGAGATGCATGAACGAGATGAATGCGGAAACCGCCGGACGGTACGCCCGATCCCTCGGCGATGAGATCGTCGGCCGGATCAACCGGCTGGGGACGATCTCCGAAACGCCGGCGCATCTCGCGCGCATCTTCCTGACGTCAGAGCATCGCGCCGCGGCCGAGCTGATCCTGGGCTGGATGCGCGACGCGGGAATGCAGGCGCATCT
>JBAVEE010000139.1:0-4655 GCA_049587575.1 Bradyrhizobium sp. | reverse complement strand
GCAATCAAGGAAACAATCGGCCCTCAGCCTCGAACTGCGGTCAGCTATGAGGCTTTCGCGACTATGGTCCAGCCAAGGCAAATCGTCGGAAGCTGCCGACCTGCTGGAGACCAGCTATCGGCGATTCGTGGAAGGATACCAGACAACGGACTTGATACTTTCACGTCAACTTCTGGCAGAACTCGGACGGCGCGCCGCCCCTCTTGATAAGGCAAGCGAGCGGGTCTGACTCGGCGATAGCAGCGTTTAACACCGGATAACATGTCCTCCGCGGCCATCTCCGGCAATATCAGCCAGAGAGCAACGAGCAATGATATTGGCCGGCATGTCTGATTTGGGAAAGCAGCGAGATCTCGGCGCACAGACCACTCCTGCTGATGAGCTGGTCGCTGGGCTGCCGCCGCCGGTGGCCGCCTACATCCGCGCGACAAACCTGTGCGATCTACACGCGCTGCTGGAGACATTCGTTGATGATGCCCTCGTCAATGATCAGCTCATCGACTATTGGGGCAAGGAGGCAATCGCCGGCTGGGCTACTCACGATATCATCGGCGAGCGGTTGACGCTTGAGGTCGTCAAGACTGTCCAGCATTATGGACACTCAATCGTAACCGCCCATGTCGACGGATTGTTCGACAAGCGTGGGTTACCGAACCCCCTTGTGCTCGCCTTCTATTTCTCATCCTGCGGCGACAAAATCGTTCAACTCATCATTCTGCGTAATCACTCCGGCATTTGACCAAGGTTGCGCTGTTCTTTTGAGGCTCGGCATCGCGCCGGGCGAGGGCTCGTCGCAGAGGCCGGTGGGAAACGTCGCCGTCGCAGTAATCCGGACGGGTCGATCCCTGAGGACGTGGCGGAATGGCGTCAACCGGCTCGCGCGGCTTCTCCTTCTTTGGTCGCACGCGCATCTGGGACAACAGGGTTCCAGCTCCCATTGGTCCCGGTCAATTCAGTATCGTAGCGCCGCCTCGCTGGAGCTTCCTATTCGGCGTTGTGCGCCGGCTCCCGGCGTTGGTCCGACGCCCACATGAATCACGGCAAAGCCGCTTTGGGTATCCCTCTCAAACGCGCTCTAAGATCCGTGCTCATTCGTTCGGTTACGCAATATGCAGCCGTTTTCGAAAGCCAACCACGAGCCTTTTGACCATTCTCCACTCCGAGCAGTTTTCTCAAAGAGTCTGGAGGATGCCATGGTCACACTCAACACCGCGAACCGTGGAGGCACGACGTTGGAAACCGCGCCCACCCGCTACGTCGAAGGCAGCGGGATCCGCTTCGTCCGATGAGACTTAACACTCCCGCACGATCAAAGGACGATCACTCAATGATGATTGCAATGCAAGTGCCCCGAGCGGGCGGCAAATTCGAACGAGTCGAACGCGAGGTTCCGAGGCCCGGCGCTGAAGAGCTTCTGATTCGTGTTCATGCCTGTGGCGTCTGCCACAGTGATGTGGTGACTGTCGAAGGTCTTTTGCCAGGTCTTCAATATCCGCGCGTGCCCGGCCACGAGGTCATCGGCTCGGTAGAGGCAGTCGGGCCCAACGTCCGTGGGTGGGCCATTGGTGATCGGGCAGGCGTCGGCTGGTTCGGAGGGTCGTGTGGGCACTGCAGCCGCTGCCGCCGCGGCGAGCAGTTCGCTTGCGAAAATGGCTCGGGAGCAACCGGCGTTACGCGGGACGGCGGCTATGCCACCCATATGCTCGCCGAGGCTTCGGCGGTGGCCCATGTGCCGTTGGATCTCGACGAAGTGGAGGCAGCGCCGCTCCTTTGCGCGGGCATCACCACTTTCAACGCTCTTCGGAACAGCGGCGCTGGGCCGGGCGATCTCGTGGTGATCCATGGCGTGGGCGGTCTCGGCCACCTTGGCATTCAATTCTCCTCACGCCTCGGCTTCCGAACGGTGGCGGTGAATCGAGGACGGGACAAGGAGGCAGTCGCCCGGGTTCTCGGCGCACATGACTACATCGACAGCGAAGACGGCGACGTTGCCGAAGCCTTGCAGGCACGAGGGGGTGCTAAAGCAATCATCACAACGGTGTCGAATGCCGACGCGATGCAGGCGATTGTGGGGGGCTTGGGACCGAATGGAACGATGATGGTGCTCGGCGCAGTCGGCACCTTCAGCATCGATACGTTTGCTAACTTGCTTGTAAAGCGTGCGGCGGTGAAAGGCTGGTATACGGGAGTCGCCGTCGATTCCGAGGACACACTCGCCTTCAGCAAGCTTCACGGCATCAGTTCGACGAATGAGATCTTTCCGCTTGGGGAGGCTCAGGCGGCGTACGACCGGATGATGAGTGGCAAGGCGCGGTTTCGAGTCGTCCTCAAGATGAACTGAGCCGTCGACCTGTTCGATATTCGTCCGATGGACGGGCTCAGGCCGTGCAAGCTTATCCAGGACCGTCAAGGCGATCGGCTTGCATCGGCATGACGGACCAGCCTTCAACGACGGAGACGACGCCAACATTTGGAGCTTCGCGCCTCTGTGCAGAAAGATTTCACCGCAACCCCTAACGGTCAAAGGAAGACATACGATGATGATGAACAGACGTACCTTCTCTGCCACCCTGGTTGCCGGCGCCGCCGCTTCGCTGGTCTCCGTCCGCGGCGTAGCCGCAACTCCCGCTCCTGCGAAGGCGCGCAACGTCGTCCTCGTGCACGGCTTGTTCGCCGACGGATCATGCTGGTCCGAGGTGATCGCACGATTGCAGACGGCGGGCCTCAATGCCACGGCTGTGCAAAATCCCCTGACAACGCTGCCTGAAGCCGTGGCCTCGGCCGAGCGCGTGCTGGCGCGGCAGGACGGTCCGACGGTGCTGGTCGGGCATTCCTTCTCCGGCATGATCGTGACGGAAGCCGGTATGCATCCGAACGTGTCGGCGCTCGTCTATGTGGCGGCGCGGGCACCGGATGCGGGCGAGGATTACACGGCGTTGGCCAAAACCTATCCGACGCCACCGGCGTCCGCCGGAATTGTCTTCGACGGCGACGAAGGACGTCTCAGCGAGGCGGCGTTCCTGCGCGATTTCGCGGGCGACCTGCCGGAAGCAAAGGCGAAGGTCCTTTGCGCGGTCCAGGAGCCGTTCCACAAGGCGTTGCTCACAGGCAAGACGACGCATGCGGCCTGGCGGTCGAAGCCGAGTTTCTACGCCGTGTCCATCGACGACCGAACCATCAATCCGGATCTCGAACGCTTCATGGCCAAGCGCATGGGCGCGAAGACGATCGAGGTGAAGGCGAGCCACCTGTCATTGATTTCCCGTCCCGACGAGATCACGCGGCTGATTCTGGAAGCCGCAGGGCAGTCTACCTAGCGGGTGAACGCGCAGGCCTGAGCATCTCCCCCACGCGCGGCGTCACTCGGATCGAGAGACAAGTGCGCAGGGCGCGGAGGAATGCCCTGATATGCCGTGTTATCAGCGAAATCGATTATCGACGGCCGTTGCCGGCGCCGCCGCTTCGCCGGTATCCGCCCGCGGCATATCCGCAACCCTCGCTCCGGAGGGCACGCAAGAAAGTCACTTCTAGACCGGAGATCCCTATGTCTGATGAACTGGCCGTACAGCAGGTTCTCGCCCATTTTGTGCGGGCTCACGATCGGCGTGACGGTGCCGCCATGGCGAGGCTTTTCACGCCCCAGGGACGTGTGAAGATCTTTTACAATAATGCGGGCGAGCTGGAGCCGCTCGGTGAGCTCATGGGGCGTGAAGCGATCGCCAATGCGGTCGTCCACATGATGAAGCCACACGCGCCGCGGGGGTGGAGTCACAACGCCACCGACGGACTGCTGATCGAAATCGACGGCGACTGCGCGATGGTCGACGCTCAGTTCATGGTTTTCAATATTCTCGGTGCGGAAAAGCCGAATACGGGCTGTCCGAAGGACGTCCATGGCGCGCAGGGCTCGATCACCCGACCGAGTCGGGCTACTACCGCCAGAATCTTGTTCGCGTGAACGGGACGTGGCTGATTGAATCGCTGCGGATCACCCAAAATCTGCCGCTGGCGGTCTGAACAGGACCGCTGAAATGAAGGCTGTCTTCGACCGAACGATCGAGGGCATGAACCAGCGCCGAAAGGAGGTGCTGAGCTGAGCGCTAGACTAGAGCAGATTCCACCTGATACCGGTCAACGTTTATAGCCCGCATGACGGAAATAGTTGGCGCATTGGTCAGGCGCAAACGATTTTACGAGCTTACCGATCAGTCGCCAGAGTTTCTTCACTGTTCGTTTGGCGCCTTTGCGCAGGGCAGCTTTGAGTTTCGAGAATGCCATTTCGATTGGATTGAGGTCTGGCGAATAGGCGGGCAGATAGCGAACGGTTGCGCCGACAGCGGCGATGGCTTGGCGTACCCCGTCGATTTTGTGGGTCCGCAGATTATCCATGAACACGATGTCGCCTTTTGCCAGCGTTGGCACGAGCACCTGCTCGACATAGGCCATGAATGTGACTCCATCCATCGCACCATCAATGACGTAGGTTGCTGTCAGGCCGTCGACGCGCAACGCCGCGATGAACGTCAAGGTTTTCCAGTGACCGTGCGGTACACTCGCGACGAGCCGCTCGCCTCGCGGACAGCGACCGGAATGGCGAACCATTTTGGTCGTCACCGACGTCTCATCAATAAAAACCAGCCGTTTCGCCCGTAAAG
>JBAVEE010000138.1:0-1995 GCA_049587575.1 Bradyrhizobium sp. | reverse complement strand
GGATATCACATGGCGGTGGTCGCCGGCGTCGTGTTCTTCGCCATCCGCGCGCTGCTGGCGCTGTTCCCGGCGCTGACCGTCGCTTTCCCGATCAAGAAATGGGCGGCCGCCGCGGCGCTGGCCGCCGCCGCCTTTTATCTGCTGCTGTCGGGAGCCGAAGTCGCCACCCAACGCTCGTTTTACATGACGGCGGTGGTGCTGATCGCCGTCATGGTCGATCGCCGCGCGGTGACGTTCCGGACGCTCGCGGTGGCGGCGATGATCGTGCTGGGGCTGGCGCCCGAGGCGCTGGTGCATCCGAGCTTCCAGATGTCGTTCGCGGCCACGCTCGGGCTGGTGGCGCTGGTGCAGATCGGCATGCCCCGTCTGTTTGCCGCGCCGGACAGTTCGGCTACCGCCAAGGTCGCGCTGTGGGGCGGACGGGAGATCGTCACGCTGACGCTGGCCTCATTGGTGGCGGGGCTGGCGACGACGCCCTATGCCGCGTTTCACTTTCACCGGGTGACGCCTTATGGCGTGCTCGCCAATCTGGCGGCGATGCCGGTGGTGTCGGCGGTGGTGATGCCCGCGGGCATGCTCGGCCTGGCCGCGATGCCGTTCGGCTTCGACGGCTTCTTCTGGTGGCTGATGGGCATTGGCATCGACTGGATGATCGTGGTGACGCAATGGGTCGCCGCGCTTCCGGGCGCCATCGGCCGCATGGCGGCGTTCGGCACGGGGCCGCTGATCGTGGCGAGCGCCGGGATCATCCTGCTCGGGCTGTTGCGGACGCCGCTGCGCTGGTGTGGCGCCGCCGTGCTGCTGCTTTCCGTGATCTGGGCGGTGGCGGTGCCGCAGCCGGATATCCTGATTTCCGGCGACGGCCATCAGGTCGGCGTCCGCGGCCGCGACGGACGGCTGCATCTGATGAAAACCGCCAAGGATGCGTTCCTGCTCAGGGAGTGGCTGGCCGCCGACGCCGACCCGAGGCAGGCCGGCGACGCCTCGCTCACCGATGGCGTCTCCTGCGATGACGCGGGATGCGTGGCGCAGATGGCCGATGGCAGGTTCGTGGCCCTGGCGCTGAAGCCCGACGCGCTGGACGACGATTGCGAGCGCGCCGCACTTTTGGTGACCGCGAGGCGGGCGCCGCCGGGATGTGGACCCACGGTGATCAACCTCGAAGGTCTGCGAAACCACGGCGCGATGGCGCTTCGGCGGACCGAGGGCGGATTTGCCGTGGACGCGGTCAGGCCAAAGGGCGTCGACCGGCCGTGGTCACCCGCGGCCGCGGCCGACGCCGAGACGCAGCCATCCGCCTCCGCACCGCGCTCCGCGGCCCCGCGGGCCGTGGATGCGACGCCGGCGGAAACCGACCTGCAGGCGGAGGACTGAAGCCGGCAGGCGCCTCCGTCACTCAGGTCTGGCGCTTCGGCGCAGCCCGAAACGACGGGTGACCCTTCACTTCTCACTCGGCGTGGAGGCTTGCCGCAGTTCGAATGCGCCGAGATGAAATTCTTCCGCCTCGTCGGTCGCCGTCGTGGCCGCCGTTTTGACCAGCGCAAACACCGCGTCGGGGAATTGCTCCCAGACGGCGATATCTTCCGCCGAGATCGTAAGCCACCCGAATCTGAACATGTAGCGGCCGGGCTCGCTGACGTGTCCCACCTGGTGCCATGTGACCTTATTGACCGCCAATCCGTTCGTCCTTCCGAAGTCCACGGCCGCTGTCGGGCGGCGGGACCAGATTCCCGGGCTTGCCGATCGCAAGCAGCAATCCAAGGGTTCGTATTTCGAAGGCGTCGAGTTGCAATGCGAATGTCGCCAGCGCCAGTTTCAGATGCTCCAGCTCTTCGGCACGGGCGTCGTCTTGGTTATTCATGGCACGTCTGGAGGGCCAAATATCGGGGGCCGGATATTAGCGGCCAAATATGATCAGGGAGCAAGTCCTGGAGTCACCGTGACTCTTGCGCGCGGTTCGAGGGGAGCCTTATCGGGAGAGGCGCGCGCCAGGCC
>JBAVEE010000137.1:0-1662 GCA_049587575.1 Bradyrhizobium sp. | reverse complement strand
GAAAAGGGGACATGGCGATTACGAGCGCCGACTTCCGAGTTTGTGAAGGTTTGCGGATGCCGGCCCGATGATGGTGGCGCGGCGTGCACCGGGGGCCGGCGTACGCAAACCCTCCAAGGGAGATGCTATGGGGCGGCGGCGAGGATATTTTATCCATCGTTGCTGATGTGAACCGATGGAGCGCCCCATGCAGAAGTTGAACGATCTGAGTCGATCCCCGAGCCCCCTCGATCCGGACGGCACGCTGATCGCCGTTATCGAACTGAGCCTGTCGAGCTGGCTTGTCGCCGGCATCGTGCCCGGCGTCGAGCGCCAGCCGTTGAAGAAGCTCGCTGTCGACGAGAGCGCGTTGCTGAAGTTGCTGCATCGATGGCGAGAGGAAGCGGCGAAGGCAGGGCATCAGATCAAACGCATCGCTGTCGCTTTCGAGGCCGGCCGTGATGGCTTCTGGTTGGCGCGCTGGCTCAGCGCACGCGACATTGAGCCCCACGTCATTCACGCATCGAGTGTGGCGGTGTCGCGCGAGCACCGGCGCGCCAAGACCGATCGGCTCGACACCGAACTGCTCAAACGCTCTTTTCTCGGCTGGCTGCGCGGCGAGCGTGATCACTGCAAGATGGTGGCGATCCCGACAACCAAGGACGAAGATGCCAAGCGGCCCAACCGCGAGCACGAGAGCCTCGTCGGAGAGCAAAGTCGGATCGTCAACCGAATGAAAGCAACGTTGATCCGGCTCGGCATCCGCGGCTTCAATCCCAAGCTGAAGAAGGCCGCCGAACGCCTTGACGGTTTGCGCACCCCGGAGGGCGAGCCGATCCCGCCCAACACCCTGGCTGAGCTGCGTCGCGATATGGTGCGCCGGCGGCCCGTCAGTGATCAGATAAGGCAGATCGAGGACGCTCGCCTGGAGCGTCTCAAGCAAGCGCCCAGTGATGGAGCACACGCAATGGTGCGCCTGTTGGCGCGGGTGATCGGGGTTGGTGTCGAGACGGCCGACATGCTGGTGCAGGAGGTACTTTCGCGAAGCATGCGCGACCGGCGGGCCGTAGCGCGTTATGCCGGCCTCACGGGCTCGCCCGACGAGAGCGGCAGAAAACGCCGGGAGAAAGGGCTGACCCGTTCCGGCAACGCTCGGGTTCGGCGAGGCATGATCCAATTGGCGTGGCGATTTCTCATGTTCCAGAAGGACAGCACCTTGGCGCAGTGGTTTCGAGCCCGCACCGAGAGCGCCCGCGGCACTCGCAAGACCATGATCGTGGCCTTGGCGCGCAAGCTACTGATCGCCCTGTGGCGTTTTGTGCGGGAGGGCGTGGTACCGGACGGCGTCGTTCTGCGGCCGGCATAATGAACGGAGGACACCCAACAATTTCGGCCCGGTCCGTTCGGTGGTGACGGGTCGCCGATGACGGTTCGAGGTGGCGGAGTCCCGACGTGTTTCCTTGGCTTTCAACGCCGAAAGGGAGAATGGGTCCGCCGCTTCGGAGCTTCGCTGCCGATGCGGATGACTGCATCATGGTTCGGGTCCTTGGATCCACCGAATACAAGGTTGTGGCGCGACTGATCCGCGCCCGAAAGCGGGCTCCCCTCTGATCGTCATCCCGATCGCACCAAGCGTGCCGTCGTGCTCGAAGCTGTCAAGGTATGGCCTGGCAAGCTCGGAGC
>JBAVEE010000136.1:0-2616 GCA_049587575.1 Bradyrhizobium sp. | reverse complement strand
ACCTCGGAATTCGCCGTGGATTGAATCGCGCGAACCGTGTTTCCCGACGCCACCGCGTGGGCTCCACCATTGTCGATATAATTCAGGATCGCATCGACCGCGCCCTTGCGGACCGATGATCCATGCGCATCGACGCCGCTCATGCGGGTCTGGGCGGTAAACGGAATGAAAGTCGCGGCCAGCTCCACCATGTCGCGGCCGCGGATGCCGTATTTTTCCTTGGCCAGGACGACGATCGAACGGCCCTCGGGAGTCTCGTCGGCCAATGAGGCCAGTTGCGCCGCGTCCGCCAGTTCCTGTTCGCTGACGCCGCGGACGGGACGAAACGCCGTCGCCTGCCGGTTGCCTAGCGTGATGGTGCCGGTCTTGTCGAGCAGCAGGGTATCGACGTCGCCTGCGGCCTCGACCGCGCGTCCGGACATCGCCAGCACGTTGAAGCGCACCAGCCGGTCCATGCCGGCGATGCCGATCGCCGACAACAGCGCGCCGATGGTGGTCGGAATCAGGGTCACGAACAACGCCACCAGGATGACGACCGAGATCTGACCGCCGGCATAGGCCGCATAGCTCGGAATCGTCACGGTCGCGAACACGAAGATGATGGTCAGGCCCGCGAGCAGGATATTGAGCGCGATCTCGTTCGGCGTCTTCTGCCGTTCGGCGCCCTCGACCAGCTTGATCATGCGGTCGATAAAGGTCGAGCCCTGCGCCGCGGTGATGCGAACGCGGATCCAGTCGGACAGCACCTGGGTGCCGCCGGTGACCGCCGAGCGGTCGCCGCCGGATTCCCGGATCACCGGCGCGGATTCACCGGTGATCGCCGCCTCGTTGACCGAGGCCACGCCCTCGACGACTTCGCCGTCGGAGGGAATGTTGTCGCCGGCTTCGACCAAAACGATATCGCCGATCTTGAGGCTGGTGCCGGAAACGAGGCGGTAGGCCTTGTCCGAGCCGGTCAACAGCTTGGCCTGGCTCTCGGTGCGGGTTTTCTTCAGCGACTCCGCCTGGGCTTTGCCGCGGCCTTCGGCGACAGCTTCGGCGAAATTGGCGAACAGCACCGTGAACCACAGCCACAGGATGATCTGGAAAGTGAAGCCGAGGCTCTCGCCGCCGCCCGCGACCAGATTGCGCAGGAAAATCACCGTCGTCAGCGCGGCCACGACTTCGACCACGAACATCACGGGGTTCTTGATCATCAGCCGCGGGTCGAGCTTGGCGAAGGCGGAGCCGATCGCCGGCATCACGATCTTTGGATCGAGCATCGCGGAAACCGGCATCCGCTTATTCATCTTTTGGACGACTTCCATGGATGTAACTCCGAAATGAGTTCGATCAGAACAGGGTGTTGGCGTTGCCGGCGAGGTGCTCGACGATCGGGCCGAGCGCGAGCGCCGGAAAGAAGGTGAGACCGCCGATGATCAGGATCACGCCAACCACCAGGCCGACGAACAGGCCGCCCGTGGTCGGCAGCGTGCCGGCAGACGGCGGAATCGACTTCTTCCCGGCGAGCGAACCCGCCATGGCCATCGCCGGGATGATCATGAAGAACCGGCCGACGAACATCGAGCTCGCCAGCGTCAGATTGTAGAAGAACGTATTGCCGCTAAGCCCGGCGAAGGCCGAGCCGTTATTGCCGGTCGCCGAGGTGTAGGCATAAAGCACTTCGGTGAAGCCATGCGGACCGGCATTGGCCATCGAGGCGACGGCCGACGGCAGCACCACCGCGACCGCGGTCCAGCCCAGATACATCAACGGCAGCACCAGAATGGCGAGCATCGCCATCTTGACCTCGCGCGCCTCGATCTTCTTGCCGACATATTCCGGGGTGCGGCCGACCATCAGCCCCGCGACGAAGATCGCCAGCACGACGAACAGCAGCATGCCGTAGAGCCCGGCGCCGACGCCGCCGACGATGATCTCGCCGAGCTGCATGTTGATCAGGGGAATCATGCCGCCGAGCGCGGTGAATGAGTCATGCATGGCATTGACCGCGCCGCAGGAGGCCGCGGTGGTGATGACGGCAAACAGCGAGGAGGCGACGATGCCGAAGCGCACTTCCTTGCCTTCCATGTTGCCGCCGGTCAGCCCGAGCGCATGCATCGCGGTGGTGCCGCCCGCTTCCGCCCAGTAGGTGACGGCGACGCCGGCGATGAAAAGAACGCCCATCACCGCGAGGATCGCCCAGCCCTGGCGCTGGTTGCCGACCATGCGGCCGAACACATTGGTCAGCGCCGCGCCGAGCACGAAGATCGAGAGCATCTGCACGAAGTTCGACAGTGCCGTCGGGTTCTCGAACGGATGGGCGGCGTTGGCGTTGAAGAAGCCGCCGCCATTGGTGCCGAGCATCTTGATGGCGACCTGGGAAGCCACCGGGCCGACGGCGATGGTTTGTTTCGCGCCCTCCAGGGTCGTGGCGTCGACGTAAGCCCCGAGCGTCTGCGGCATGCCCTGCCAGACCAGGAACAGCGTGTAGACGACGCAGATTGGCAGCAGTACATAAAGCGTGCAGCGCGTCACATCGACCCAGAAATTGCCGATCGTCTTGGCGGAAGCGCGGGCGAAGCCGCGGATCAGCGCGACCGCCAGCACGATGCCGGTCGCTGCCGACAGAAAGTT
>JBAVEE010000135.1:0-22953 GCA_049587575.1 Bradyrhizobium sp. | reverse complement strand
TCCGCATAAAGAGACGGGAGGAGGCCGCAAAGTCGGGCAAGAGCGGACTCTCGCGTTCAACTCTGACGCCGGCCTTGCCGAGGTTGACGCCAAGCCGCTCGATCGCCGCCCGTACCGCTGCGTTGGTTGGCATTACCGGATCGGTATCGATCAGGAGCACCCGGAAATTCTTCAATTCAAGGTGACGCGGCGGCGGCAGGTCGAGCTTGTAGGCCGTGCCGGCCTCCAGCGGGTCCGGCCCTGCGATGACGCCGAGCAAAAGCGAAAGGTCCAGCGCGCAGCGCGCCATCGGTCCGATCACCGCCATGTCCCGATCGAGCGGCAGCGGCGGAAACGGCGGCGGCGTATGGCCGCGCGAGGGCACCAGCGCGAAAGTCGGCTTGTGCGCATAGATGCCGCAGTGAAACGCCGGTACGCGCAGCGAGCCGCCGATATCCGAGCCGAGCGAGAGCGGTCCATAACCCGCCGCGAGTGCAGCCGCCGATCCGCCGGACGATCCGCCGGGCGTCCGGCCAGGATCGTAGGGATTATTGGTGGTGCCGTAGATATCGTTGTAGCTCTGCCAGTCGCCGAGTCCGAGCGGCACGTTGGTCTTGCCGAGGATAACGCCGCCCGCGTCCTTGACGCGCGATATCGCCAGCGCATCCGCCGGTGGCCGAAAATCCTTTTGTGCCGGGATGCCCCATGTCGTGGTCAGGCCGGCGACATTGTAGGATTCCTTCACCGTGAGGGGAATGCCAAGCAGCGGCCTTCTTTCGCCGCGCGCCAGCGCTGCGTCTGCGGCACGGGCGGTGTTCAGCGCTCGTTCGAAATCGCGGACGCAAATCGCATTGATTTGTGCGTCGTGACGCTCGATGCGTTCGATTGCGTCCTGCGCCAGCTCAACGGCCGACACTTTCCTTGCGGCGAGGGCGGCGGAACATTCGGTCGCCGTCTTGAAGCTCCATTGCGGTTTCGCCACGTCGTTCTCCGGTCTGTTGTCTCCTGCTGCCGGAATATTGCTCTATCCAAACGACAGCCGCTAGACCGCTGTTGCTGCGCCAATGACGGCTATCCGGGCAGCATCCGTTGCATGATACGGTCGCGATAGATGAAGACATGGGCGATCGCCGCCGCCACATGGATCCCGATCAACACCAGCAGCGTCCATTCCATCGCCTGATGCCAGCCGTCAATGGCTTTGCCTGCCGCCGCATTATCCGCAGCCAGCATCGGCAGCGGAATGAGATAAAAGAATGACAACGACCAGCCGCGAAACGACGCGAATAGCCAGCCGGTGACAGTGGTCGCCAGCACCAGCGCATAGAGCGCCCAGTGCACAGCCTCGGACGTCAGCCGCTGCCAAGCGGGAAGTGAACTCTCCGGTGCGACGGGGTGGGTAAGCCGCCAGGCGAACCGCAGAAGGATGAGCGCGAGGATGACGATCCCGAACGAGACGTGGAACGTCATGGCAGCACCGGGCTTGTCGCCGCGATGAAGGTCCGGCATCAGCCAGCCGATCGGATATTGCACCAGCAAGAGCGCCACCACGAGCCAGTGGAACACCTTTGCGGTGGTCCCGTATTGCAAACGATCGGTCATGCGTTTTCCTTCATCGATGTGGGTGAGGCTTCTTCGAGTCGCGACGCGGGTCTGGCGCGCACCGACCGCGCCGCTTCATCCGGGTTGCGGAAGCCGCGTGTAGATGTGCGAGATCTGATGGACAGATCCGGCAGCGCTGCGTTCGCATTGTTTCGGGGAACCGGAAACGCGCAGCCGATGATTGTCTTGATGACGGGGGGATCACTGCAGAACTTTCTAGGCCGCTCCAATGAGAATGCCGACCGCGAGCACGATGACGCCGCCTAGCACGATCTGGAATACCGCCTGCAGGAACGGCGTGTCCATATAGCGCGCCCGAATATAGGCGATCGCCCACAGTTCGAAAAACACTACAACTCCCGCAATCGCAGTCGCGATCCAGAACGCATTGGCCCAGGAGTCCGGCACCAGATACGGCATGGAGTGCCCGAGGCCGCCGAGCGCCGTCATCACACCGCTGGCCGCGCCGCGTAGCCACGGCGAACCGCGTCCGGTCAGCGAGCCGTCATCCGACAACGCCTCCGCAAAGCCCATGCTGATGCCGGCGCCGATCGATGCGGCGAGACCCACAAGAAACGTCTGCCAGTTCTGATGCGTCGCAAAGGCGGCGGCGAACAGCGGGGCAAGGGTCGACACCGACCCGTCCATCAATCCGGCAAGACCCGGCTGCACATATTGCAGGACGAACACGCGGCGGCGGGTCTTGTCTTCCTCCGCGCGCACGTCCGGACTGAGGATTTGATCGGTCAGCTTGGCCGCGGTCTTCTCGTGGCCTTTTTCCGCCTCGGCGAGATCTCCAAGCAGCCGGCGGACGCCGACATCCTGGGTCTGTTCGGCAGCCTTGATGTAAAACCGCTCGGCCTCAAACTCCATCGTCCCGACTTCCTTGCGGATAGCGTCGAGCGACTGATTTTTGGTCAACCAGATCGGACGCCTGCGCAAAAATCCCTTGACGTTATCCCTGCGGATAGGCGGCAAATTTGGTCCGAAACGCTTTTCGTACATCTCCAGCAGCATGTGCCGATGGGTTTTTTCCTCCTCGGCCATTTCCTCGAACAGCTTGGCCGATTCCGGATAGCGCTCCGCCAGGTCCTCGGCGAAGGTCATGTAGATGCGGCTATCTTCCTCTTCTGCGGAGATCGCAACCGCCAGCACTTCGCGCTCGGTCAAATCGGCGAAATTCTTCACGGCAGCGCCTTTTCATTGATTTAGAATGGTTCTAAATTATATAGCCGTAGCTCGCCGCAAGGTCAAATCATTCAGCCGCGCCGTCTGCGCATGTCTCCGACTCTCGTAAACCGGAACTGTTGCGGTCGGCGCCCGTTCGGTTTCCTATCTTCCGATCCATCGTAGCGGAGTACTCATGAACAAGGTCAAATATCGCCTGAACGATCCTCGGCTCGCGCCACGTCGAACCAAGCTTGAGATTCCCGGTTGGGCTGGAAAGCGCGAACCCCGAGCCAATGGTTCACGCGAACAGGTGTGGCATTGCGTTCCATTTTCGGAGGGTGCGCAATACGGCATTGAACTGTTCTACCCCTACGACAATGAACTGCACGTCAGCACCAAAGACGGTCGCTTGATCATGGAAGCAGATTGGGGCCCGCCGCCGGTCGGCGGCGCGCAGTGGCCCCCGTTCCGGAATTTCGGCGACACTTTCTATACCTATCAGATCCTTCTGGACCTCAAGGTTGAAAAGGGCATGGCGATCCGGACCGAGCCGCATCCGCGGTTCTATGCCGATCCGACCGACACCGTGCCGATTGCAGTTCCGGCGCTGATCCGAAACTGGTGGCCGATGCTTTTCTTTTGCGTGTTCAAGGCGCCTGCAGAGGGCCGCACCCACATTTTCCGGCCGGACGAACCATTTGCACAGATCATCGTCATCCCTGAAGAGGCCAACTTCGAACTCGAGCCGATGAACGAGGAAGAGTTCGCCGAGCGCGAACTTCAGGCCCGCCGCATCTATAGCAACCGGCCGACGCTATCGGCCGGGACCGAGTGGACCTCGTCGTCGGACACCGTGTTCGACGGCACCTATCGGCATCTTCATCGCGCGGCCAAGGAAAAAGCCCGCGGGGAATAGCGTTTTCAAGCGAAGTGGGCGCCGGTTCGCGTGAAGAAAACGCGTCAGCCAAGCAGCCTGGAGCGACATAAAAAAACAGGACCCTGAGGTCCTGTTTGATCGTCATCCCATAACTCACGACTTCAATAGCGGGGATAGAAGCTGTGATGGTGGTGGTGATGATGGTGATAACGCCGGTATCGCGGCACGACCACGACACCCGGTCCATATCCATACCCGGGTCCATATCCATACCCATATCCGTGATGGTGATGATGGTGGTGATGGTGATGATGATAAAATTGGGCAAGCTGAACGTTGTCGCCGGCTGAAGGGGGCGGCCGTGATTCATCGACTACCTTTAGCAGCGCTACGGCGTTGGGGATCGGCTCCAGCAGTTCGGCAAAGGAATTCGCCCTCAAGACGTCGCTCGGGGCGGGAGTCGGCGCGGCCTGGGCGGCGTTGAACGCTCCGAGCGTCGCCATCGCCCCCAGAAGTCCAGCGATCTTCTTTTCCATAATCTCTCCTTCAATATCTGCACCGGACGCATTACCCGGTAGCCAGCAACGCTGGTATCTGGAAATGGTTCCGGTGACAATCTTAGGTCGGATTCAGGCCGAAATTGGTTCATCGGCCGCATCTTCCGCGACCCGTTTCAGAAATTGCCGCAGCAGGGAGATAACCTGATTCGGCTGCTCCTGCTGCACCCAATGCCCGGCGCCTTCGACCAGATGACAGCCGAGCATGCGGGTGCAGGCGGTCTTTTGCATCGCCTCAAAGACGCCGGGACGCTGATAGGTGCCCCAGTCCTGCTTGCCCGAGATGAAGCAGGATGGCACGTCGATGCTGCGGTCCGACCAGGTTTCGAGCTCCGCGGCGAACACGCTCGAGGTGCCGCAGCGATACCATTGCAAGCCCCCCTGGAATCCGGTGCGCGCATACTCGGCGCTATAGAAAGCGAGTTCGCGGTCGGGCAGCCATTGGTTGGCTGCGATCAAGTCCCTCGAAGGCATTTCTTCCGCGACGGTCTCGGCCATGTTGCTCGCGAGATCCATCACGTAATAGGTCGGCAGTTTGGCCAGCTCCCCCGCGGACCATGATTGCAGGGAAAAGGGCTTGTTGTCTTTCCAGTCGGCGCTCTTGTGATGGTAATAGGCGCGCAGGAAATCATGCACGCCTTGCGGCGCATGCAGCATGTCGGCATTGGCTTCACGCGTCGAATAGTACCACTGATAATGCTTGCGCGGACGCGGCAGCGCCGCCAGCTCGCGATGCACGGGATCCTCGCGCCTCGGTTGCGGCGGCGTGTCGGCGGTCGCGAAGGCGAGCTGCGGCGGTCCCGCGAACGGCGCGCTCATCAGGACCACCGATCGAAACACGTCCGGCCGCACCAGCGCGCACCATGCCGCGACCGGACTGCCGAAATCGTGCCCGACCACGGCAGCGACCGAGCGATGGCCGAAGGCCGACACCAGACCGAGCGCGTCGCGGACCAGGTTGAGCAGCCGGAACGAATGGAGGTCGCCATCGTAATGCGGATCCCAGCCGGTGGTGCGGCCATAGCCGCGCTGGTCCGGCGCGATCACGTGATAGCCTGCATCGGCCAGCGCCGGCATCACCTTGCGCCAGCTAAAGCTGAGTTCGGGAAAGCCGTGCAGCAAGAGAACGCACGGCCGGCCTTCGTCCTCGAAGCCCGCCTCCAGCACGTGCATGCGCAGGCCGTTGATGTCTTCGACGAAGCGGGAGCGGATGCCGGAGGGAAGCGGGATGTCGGGGAGGGTGGTGGTTGTCACGGGCCGCGCTCTCCTCTCGTCATCACGGCCAAGCGAAGCGCGAGCCGGGACCCATAACCGCGAATGTCCATGTTCTACGAAACTGCGGCCGCAATCCTTATCACAACTAGCACCAGTGGGTATGGCTCCCGGCGTTCGCCGGGACGACAATGAGATTAGGCGCCTTACACCCTCGCCACCGTCTTCGGCCAGTATTTGTCGCGCAAATGCCGCTTCACCAGCTTGCCGGTGGGCGTGCGCGGCAATTCGGCCGCAAAGTCGATGCTGCGCGGGCATTTGATCGGCGACAGATGCTTGCGGCAGAACAGCATCAGCTCGGCTTCCAGCCCCTTGCCGGCTTTTGCCATGTCGTGCGGCTGCACCACCGCCTTGACCTCTTCGCCCATCTCCTCGTTCGGCACGCCGAACACCGCGACGTCGGCGACGTCGGCGTGAGTGATCAGCACATCCTCGGTCTCCTGCGGATAGATGTTCACGCCGCCGGAAATGATCATGTAGGACTTGCGGTCGGTGAGATAGAGATAGCCCTCTTCATCGAGATAGCCGACGTCGCCGAGCGTCGACCAGCCCCTGGCGTTGTAGGCGCGCTTCGTCTTCTCGGGGTCGTTGTGATAGGAAAACACCGGCGCGTCCGCAAAATATACCGTGCCGATCTGTCCCGCCGGCAATTCCTGATCGTTCTCGTCGAGGATTTTGACTTTGCCGACCACCGCGCGGCCGACGGTGCCGCGATGCGTCAGCCATTGCTGCGACGTCGATACGGTGATGCCGTTGCCTTCGGAGCCGGCGTAATACTCGATCAGGATCGGACCCCACCATTCGATCATCCTGGCCTTGACGTCGATCGGGCAGGGCGCGGCGGCGTGGATCGCGCCCTTCAGCGACGAAACGTCGTAGCGCTTACGCACCTCTTCCGGCAGCTTCAGCATACGCACGAACATGGTCGGCACCAGCTGCGACTGGGTGATCTTGTGCTTCTCGACCAGTTTCAGGAAATCTTCGGCGTCGAAGGATTCCATGATGATCGAGGTGCCCCCTAGCGTGATCGCCATCATGTTGAAGCGCAGGGGAGCCGCGTGATAGAGCGGCGCCGGCGACAGATAGATGCTGTCGGCGTTCATCCCGCACATGTCGGCGCAGAGAATTTTCAGGAACGGGTTCGGCAGGTCGATCGGGTTATGGTCCGACGCCCGCTTGATACCCTTGGGGCGGCCGGTGGTGCCCGACGAATACAGCATGTCATAGCCGGCCTCTTCGTCCGGGATAGGCGTGGTCGGCTGCTTCGCCAGTTCCTCGTCCCATGAGCGGAAACCCGGCAGCGGCTCGTCGATCATGTAGAACAGCGGCGCGCCCGGGGCGTTCGAGACCAGCCCTTTGATCTGCTCGGCGCATTTCGGCGAGGTGATGACGACCCGCGCGCCGCAGTCCTTGACGATGTAGGCGATTTCGTCCTGGGTGAGGTAACGGCTGATCGCGGTGTAATACAGTCCGCTGCGCTGGGCCGCCCAGCAGATTTCCATGAACGCCAGCCGGTTCTCGATCAGGAATGCGATGTGATCGCCGGCCTTCAGCCCAAGCGAGCGGAACAGATGCGCGCCCTGGTTCGACAATTCGTCGAGCTCGCGATAGGTGATCGCCTTGCCGGTGCCGGCCATCTGATAGGCGACCTTGTTCGGCTGGGTGCGGGCGTGAATCGACGGATGGGTCATGAGCGTTTCCTCGAGCGAGTGCGAACGGCGAATAGCGAGCAGCGAATAGAAGGACGTTGGTCCGTATCCATTTGTTACTTGCTGCTCGCCGATCGCCTCACTTTTTTAAAGCCGCTCCACGATGGTCACGTTGGCCATGCCGCCGCCCTCGCACATGGTCTGCAGGCCATAGCGCTTGTTGCGCTGCTCCAGCGCGTTCAAGAGCGTGGTCATCAGCTTGGTGCCGGAGCCGCCGAGCGGATGGCCGAGCGCGATGGCGCCGCCATTGACGTTGAGTTTGGCGGGATCCGCGCCGGTGGTCTTCAGCCACGCCGTCGGCACCGAGGCAAAGGCTTCGTTGACCTCGTAGAGGTCGATATCGTCGAGTCTCATGCCGGCCTTCTTCAGCGCGCGCACGGTAGCCGGCAATGGTGCCTCCAGCATGATCACGGGATCGCCGCCCATCATGGTCATGTGGTGGATCCGCGCCATCGGTTTGATGCCGAGCGACTTCAGGCCCCTCTCATTGACGACCATCACGCCGGAGGCGCCGTCGCAGATCTGGCTGGCGCTGGCGGCGGTGAGTTTGCCGTTCTCGGCGATCAATTTTACACCCTTGATGCCGTCGAGACTGACGTCGAAACGAATGCCCTCGTCGACGGAATGGACATCGGTCGAGCCGTCCGCGCGGGTAATCTGCAGCGGAATGATCTCGTCCTTGAACTTGCCGCCCTGCGTCGCGGCGATCGCGCGCTGGTGGCTGCCATAGGCGAACTCGTCGAGCTCGTCTTTGGAGAGGCCGTATTTCTCTGCCATCATTTCCGCGCCGGTAAACTGGCTGAACTGGATATGGGGATAACGCTTCTCGATATTCGGGCTCTTGTAATGACCGAAGCCGTTCTTCGCCGGCAGCGAGGAGGCAAGACCCATCGGCACCCGCGTCATCGCCTCGACGCCGGCGGCGATCACGACATCCATGGTTCCGGACATTACCGCCTGCGCCGCGAAATGCAGCGCCTGCTGCGAGGAGCCGCACTGCCGGTCGATCGAGGTGCCCGGCACGCTCTCCGGCAGTTTTGATGCCATGATGGCATTGCGCGCGATGTTGTTGGATTGCTCGCCGACCTGCATCACGCAACCCATGATCACGTCTTCGATCTGGTCGGGCGCAGCACCGGCGCGCTCCACCAGCGCATCCAGCACCGAGGCCGCGAGATCCGCCGGGTGCCAGCCGGCGAGGCGGCCTCCCTTGCGGCCGCCAGCGGTGCGCGCGGCTGCGACGATATAGGCTTCGGCCATGGGTGTTCTCCCTGATTGTTATCGTTTGGACTGAGTGACAGGTCTGGATTTAAGTGGCGTCAAGTAATTTAGTCAATCAATCAATTAACTCTTGAGTGAGCCCGGACCATGGGGTTAGCTGCACACAGTTTTCGGCAGGCGGGTCATGGGATCACAGTTGAATACCGAAGTACCGCTTCGGCCTGCGAGAAACAGCACGGCCGAAAAGCTGCTCGTCGCGGCGAGCCGGCTGATGATCGAGCGCTCGTCGATCGAGGTGTCCCTGAGCGACATCGCGCAGAAATCCGGCGTCAATGCCGCGCTGGTGAAATATCATTTCGGCAACAAGGACGGCCTGTTGCTGGGGCTGCTGGCGCGCGATGCCGCGACCGAAATGGCGCAGCTTGAATATTTGCTGGCGCAGCCGATTACGCCCACCGCGAAATTGAAGCTGCATATCGCGGGCATCATCCGGGCGTATCACCAGTTCCCCTATATGAACCGGCTGATCCACTATCTGCTGCATGAAAGCAGCGCGGAGTCCGCCGACGAGGTTTCAAAATTCTTTGTCGCACCCTTGCTCGACTTCCACCGCCGCCTGCTCGCGGAAGGCATCAAATGCGGCGAGTTCCGCAACATCGATCCGGTGCTGTTCTACACCAGCCTGATCGGCGCCTGCGATCATCTGTTTTTCGGGAGGCACGCGATGTCGCGCGCCACCGGCGTCGGGCCGGTCACCGACGAGGTCTGCCGCCAATATATCCAGCACATGGAAGCGCTGATCTGCGGGGGCATGCTGACGGCGCACGCCGAAAAGGCGCCCGCCGGATGACGATCGCCCTGCTCGAGAGACTTCAAGACTAGAAGAAACGTCCAAGGAAAGGTTCTACCAATGCAGTTGAAAGACGTTGCCGTTTTCATCACCGGCGGTGGCTCCGGTCTCGGCGCCGCGACCGCGCGCGCCATGGCCGCCAAAGGCGCGAAAGTCGCCGTGCTCGATCAGAGCAAGGAGAATGCCGAGAAGATCGCGACTGAAGTGAAAGGCATTGCCGTCGTCGCCGACGTCACCGACGAGGAGCAGGTCAAGGCCGCGATCGCCAAGGCCGAAGCAGCCCATGGCATCGCGCGGGTGCTGGTGAACTGCGCCGGCATCGGCGGATCGCAGCGCATCGTCGGCAAGGATGGCGTCTATCCGCTGGCAAAGTTCGCGCGCATCATCAACGTCAATCTGATCGGCACCTTCAACGTGCTGCGGCTGTTCGCCGAGCGGCTGCTGACCGAAGCTCCCACTGGAGAAGAGCGCGGCGTCATCATCAACACCGCAAGCGTCGCGGCCTATGAAGGCCAGATCGGCCAGATCGCCTATTCGGCTTCCAAGGGTGGCGTGGTCGGTCTGACTTTGCCCGCGGCGCGCGATCTCGCCCAGCACAAGATACGCGTCAACACCATAGCGCCGGGCCTGTTCCTGACGCCGCTGTTGATGGGATTGAGCGAGGAGGCGCGCAACAGCCTCGGCGCGCAGGTGCCGCATCCGGCGCGTCTCGGCGATGCCGGCGAATACGGCAACCTCGCCGTCCACATCGTCGAGAACGCGATGCTCAACGGCGAGACCATCCGGCTCGACGGAGCGATCCGCATGGCGCCAAGGTAGTGCACTATTATCGTCCCCGCGAAAGCGGGGACCCATACTCCGCGGCGTTTCCTTGATGCAAAGTGGTCAAGGCCTTTCGTAACAATGGAGGCCTGTGGTGACAGGTCCCGGCTCGCGCTTCGCTTGGCCGGGACGACGATGGATTGGAGGTCCGCGTGAGCCAGCCGCTGCTGATCGAACATGACGACGGGGTCGACTGGGTGACGCTCAATCGCCCCGAAAACCTCAACGCGCTCGATCCCGGCATGATCGACGCGCTCAACGCCTATTTCGAAAGCCTGCAGCGCAACCGCAGGACGCGCGTGGTGGTGCTGAAGGGCGCGGGATCTTCGTTCTGCGCCGGTCTGGATCTCAAGCACGCGATGGCGCGCCGTGCCGGGCAGCAGGAGCCGCCGGGTGTCACCGAGTCGCTGGATTCACAGCGCCGGATTGCCGACATCGTGATGCTGATGCGGCGCTGTCCGCAGCCGATCATCGCGCTGGTGCAGGGCGCGGCCGCCGGCGGTGGCTTCGCGCTGGCACTGGCCGCCGACATCCGCATCGCCTCCAAGTCCGCTCGCATGAACTGTGCGTTTATAAAACTCGGGCTCGGCGGCTGCGACATCGGCACCAGCTATTTCCTGCCGCGGCTGGTCGGGGTGTCCGTCGCCTCCGAGCTGATCCTCACCGGACGTTTTATCGATGCCGAGCGCGCGCTGGCGGTCGGTCTGGTTTCCGAAGTCGTTGAAGAGGGCCAACTCGAGACCGCAGCCGCCCCCTATATCGACGCGATGATGACGGCCTCGCCGACGGGTCTGCGGCTGTCGAAGGAATGCCTCAACATGAGCGTCGATGCCGGCTCGATCGAGGCCGTGATTGCGATGGAAGACCGCAATCAGGTCTTGTGCAGCCGCTCGGAAGATTTCAACGAGGGCATCAGGGCCTTTCTTGAGAAGCGAAAGCCTGTCTATATCAGGCGATAAGGACAAGGATCCGCAAAGGACCAAATTTCGGGAGACGCAATATGGGTGGGAATGCGGCCGCGGTGCTGACCAAGCCGGCCTTTCGCAAGATCGAATGGCTCAAGCGTGACATTGCGGTCGAGCGTCGGCCGGACGGTGTCATCGTCCTGAAGTCGCGGATTCCGCTCAAGCCCTATGAGAAACATATCCCTGCCTCATTGGCGAAGTGGGCGAAGGAAACGCCAAACCGAATCTGGCTGGCGCAGCGGACTGGCGCCGACCGGCAATGGCGCAAGGTCTCCTATGGGGAAGCCAGGCGCACCGTGGATGCGCTGACGCAAGCGCTTCTCAATCTGAAGCTTAAGCCCGGCAGTCCCGTCGCGATCCTGTCCGGCAATTCGATCGAGCACGCGCTGATGACACAGGCGGCAATGCAGGCGCGGTTTCCGGCTGCTCCGGTGTCGCCGGCCTACTCGCTGATGAGCCAGGATCACGTCAAGCTGAAATACCTGTTCGACCTGATCAAGCCGGCGGTGGTGATGGTGCAGGACGGGCCACCCTTCGAGAAGGCGCTAAAGACGCTTGATCTCGATGGCGTCACCGTGGTGCATGTCGCGCGCCCCTGCGACGGCATCAAGAGTGTCGCCTTCGCCGAGCTTGCGGCAACGCCGGTGACGAAAGATGTCGCCGATTCGATCGCGCAGATTACGTCGGACACCGTCGGCAAGCTGCTGTTTACCTCGGGTTCGACCGGGATGCCCAAGGCCGTCATCAACACCCAAGCGATGATGTGCGCCAATGCCGCGATGATGATGCAGGTGCGGCCGCGCGATCCGAATGCGCCGCAGGCCACATATCTCGACTGGATGCCCTGGAACCACACCATGGGCGGCAATGCGCTGTTCAATCCGGTGCTGACCGAAGGCGGCACGCTCTATATCGATGACGGCCGCCCGATGCCCGGCATGATCGAGGAGACGCTGCGGAACCTGCACGAGATCTCGCCGACCTATTACGCTAACGTGCCCGCGGGCTATGCCGCGCTCGCAGCCGCCATGGAGAAGGACGACGCGCTGTGCCGCAGCTTCTTCAAAAATCTCGGCCTGATGGCCTATGGCGGCGCGCGGCTGCCCGACGACCTCTATGAGCGGATGCAGGCGCTCGCCGTGCGCGCCACCGGCCAACGCATCGTGTTCTACACCGGTTGGGGTTCGACCGAGACCGCGCCGACCTCGACCGGGACCTACTGGGACACCGAGCGGGTCGGGCTGATCGGGCTGCCGTTCCCCGGCGTCGAATTGAAGATGGTTCCGGTCGGATCGAAATATGAATTGCGCCTGCGCGGCGTCAACGTCACGCCCGGCTATTTCGGCCGGCCCGATCTCACCAAAGCTGCGTTCGACGAGGAAGGCTTTTACTGCATCGGCGACGCCGGCCTGTTTGTCGACCCCGAAGATCCCCTGCAGGGCATCATCTTTGCCGGCCGCGTGGTCGAGGATTTCAAGCTGACGACCGGCACCTTCGTTCATGTCGGCTCGCTGCGCACCGACGCGATCGCCGCAGCGACGCCGGTCGTGCAGGACGCACTGGTCACGGGGCAGGATCGTCCCTTTGTCGGACTGTTGGCCTGGCCCAATCTTCACGCCTGCCGGCAGATCGTCGGCAACGCGGACGCGAGTTACGAGGAAGTGGTAAAATATCCCGAGGTGCTGGCGTGCCTGAAGCGCGGCCTGGAGGCGCACAACCGATCGACCGAAGGCGCCAGCAGCATGCGGATCGCCCGCGTCATGCTGATGACCGAGCCGGCCTCGATCGACGGCAACGAACTCACCGACAAGGGCTACATCAACCAGCGCGCCGGGCTCGAGCGCCGCGCCGCGCTGGTGGAGCGGCTGTATGCCGATCACCCCGGCGAAGACGTCATCATTTTGAATTGAGGGAAGATACGCAACGTACCACCAAGCCGTCATTCCGGACGGTCCGTCTTCGGACCGATCCGGAATCCAGAGGTTACTTACATCGAGATTCCGCGTTCGCGTTTTCAACGCACCCCGGAATGACAGCCAATAAAAGGTAGAGCGCCATGAACTTCGATTTCTCCGACGAACAAAAACAGATGCGCGACGAAGCGCGGAAATTTCTCGCCGAAAAATGCCCGCCCAAGGCGGTGCGCGTGGTGCTCGACGGCAAGCAACCCTATGACCGCGAATTGTGGAAGGGCCTCGCCGAGATGGGCTTTCTCGGAGTCGCGATCCCGGAAGCCTATGGCGGCGCGGGTGCCGGTCATCTCGAACTTTGCGTGATTGCCGAAGAAATGGGCCGCGCGCTGGCGCCGGTGCCGTTTTCGTCGACCGTCTATCTGGCGGCCGAAGCCATTTTGCTGGCCGGAAGCGAAGCGCAAAAGCGGAAATGGCTTCCCTTGATCGCATCGGGGGAAGCGATAGGCACGCTGGCGTTGTTCGAAGGCAAGGGCAACCCGTCGCCGCAGGCGATCAAGCTTGCCGCGTCCGGGGGCAGCCTCAATGGCGTGAAAAAGCCGGTGCCCGACGGGGCGATCGCCGATTTTGTCATCGTCGCTGCGCGCACGGGTTCGACGGGGCGCGACAGCGACATCGCGTTGTTTCTGGTCGATATGAAGGCTGGCGGCGTCGAGGCCACGGCATTGACAAACGTCGATCCGTCGCGGGAACAAGCCGAACTTACCTTCAGGAATTGCAGGGCCGAACCGCTCGGGCCTGCCAATGAAGGCTGGAGCCTGATTTCGCAGGTGCTGGACCGCGCCGCGGTCCTGATGGCCTTCGAGCAGGTCGGCGGCGCTGACCGTGCGCTCGAAATGGGCCGCGACTATGCGCTCGACCGAATCGCCTTCGGCCGGCCGATCGGCTCGTTCCAGGCGGTGAAGCACATGCTCGCCGACATGTATGTCGCGGCGACGCTGGCGCGGTCGAATTGCTATTACGGCGCCTGGGCGCTCTCCACCGACGCCTCGGAACTGCCGGAGGCGGCCGCGGCCGCTCGCATCAGCGCGACGCAGGCGTTCCAGCATTGTGCCAAGAACAACATCCAGGTCCATGGCGGCATGGGGTTCACCTGGGAGTTCGACTGCCACATGTATTACCGGCGCTCCAATGCAATGGCGCTGGCGCTCGGCTCGCTCTCCTATTGGGAAGACGCGCTGATCGACCGGATGCGGAAGCGGAACGCGGCATAGTTTTGACGGGTCATTCCGGGGCGCAGCGGAACGCTGCGAACCCGGAATCTCGATGTAGATAACTTCTGGATTCCGGATCGATCCGCAAGCTGCGGATCGTCCGGAATGACGAGCGAGGATAACGCCAATGAATTTCGATGACACCCCGCAGGAGGCCGCGTTCCGCACCGAGGCGAGAGCCTGGATCGCGGCCAACGCGCCGAAGCAGTTTGAGGAAGAACTGAGAAAATCCTCGCTCGGCCGCACCCAACTCAAAGGCGCCGACATCCTTGAGGTGGCGAAAGCCTGGCAGAAGCGGAAGGCGGATGCCGGCTGGGCCTGCCTGCACTGGCCGAGGGAATATGGCGGGCGGGGTGCTTCGCCGATCGAGCGGGTGATCTGGCAGCAGGAGGAAGGCCCGTTCGGCAAGCTCAGCTACGTGTTCATCATCGGCCACGGCATGTGCGGACCCACCATGATGGCGTTTGCCGGCGAGGAGCAGAAGCGGCGCTATCTGCCGAAGCTTGCGTCGGGCGAGAACATCTGGTGCCAGTTGTTCTCCGAACCCGCCGGCGGATCCGACGTTGCCGGCCTGCGCACCCGCGCGGAGAAGCGCGGCGACGACTGGATCATCAACGGCCAGAAAATCTGGACGTCGGGGGCGCATTATTCCGACTATGGCATCCTGCTGACGCGCACCGATCCCACGGTGCCCAAGCACAAGGGGCTCACCATGTTCTTCCTCGACATGAAGAGTCCTGGCGTCGAGATCAAGCCGATCAAGCAGGCCAATGGGCAGTCCGATTTCAACGAGGTATATTTCACCGATGTGAAGATCCCGGACGCCCAGCGCTTGGGAGCCGTCAATGACGGCTGGAACGTGTCGCTGACCACGCTGATGAACGAGCGCATGTCGATCGGCGCGGGGGTCGCGACCGGCTTTCCCGAGCTGCTCGAATTCTGCAGCAACCTGATGCTGGAGGATGGACTTGCGATCGACGATCGCAACGTTCGCTCGAAACTCGCCAATTGGGCGGTGCGCGCCAGCGGGCTCAAATACACCAGCATGCGCGCGATTTCCGCGCTGTCGAAAGGCGAGCGTCCGGGACCAGAGAACTCGATCGGCAAGCTGGTGGCGGGATCCATGATCCAGGATATCGCGGCGTTCGCGATGGATTTGCAGGGGGCGGCGGGAGTGCTGAGCGGACCCGAGGATGCGGAGGCTGGCGGAAAATTCCAGGCAATGCTGTTGCGTGCGCCCGGCACCCGCGTCGAGGGCGGCACCGACGAGATCATGCGCAACATCATTGCCGAGCGCGTGCTCGGTTTGCCCGGCGACATCAGGGTCGACAAGGACGTGCCGTTCAACAAGATACCGACCAGGGGACGGGAGTAACACAGCGTCATTCCGGGGCGCGCGTCAGCGCGAACCCGGAATCCAGAAATTATCGATCGAGATTCCCCGATGTGCGATTGCACATCTGAGGTTCATGCGTTTCACGCCCGCCCCGGAATGACAGAACAGAGGTTCACCATGAATTTCGATGACACCCCGCAGGAGGCCGCGTTCCGCGCCGAGGCGCGAAAGTGGATCGACGCCAACGCGCCCAGGGAATTCGAGGCGGAGCTTTCCAAAGCCTCGCTTGGCCGGATCAAGTTGAAGCAGCACGACATCGTCGAGGTGGCAAAGGCCTGGCAGAAGAAGAAGTCCGACGGCGGCTGGGTCTGCCTGCACTGGCCAAGGGAGTATGGCGGGCGCGGCGCGACACCGGTCGAGCGCGTGATCTGGCAGCAGGAGGAGGGCGTCTATTTCAAGCTTACCAGTCCGTTTCAGATCGGCGAAGGCATGTGCGGGCCGACGCTCATGGCCTATGGCAGCGAGGCCGACAAGCGACGCTATCTGCCGAAGATCGCCTCGGGCGAGGAAATCTGGTGCCAGCTGTTCTCGGAGCCGTCAGGCGGATCCGACGTGGCAGGCCTGCGCACCCGCGCGGAAGCCGACGGCGATCACTGGATCATCAACGGCCAGAAGATCTGGACCTCCGGCGCGCATTACTCGGACTACGGCATCCTGATCACCCGCACCGATCCCAATGTGCCGAAGCACAAGGGCCTGACCATGTTCTTTATCGACATGAAGAGCGCCGGCATCGAGGTCAGGCCGATCAGGCAGGCCAACGGCATGCAGGAATTCAACGAGGTGTTCTTCACGAATTTGCGCATTTCGGACAAGCAGCGGCTCGGCGCGGTCGGCGACGGCTGGAACGTGTCGCTGACGACGCTGATGAACGAACGCATGACGATCGGCGCCCGGCTCGCCACCGGCTTCTCCGAGCTGTTCGAGTTCTGCAGCAACCTGATGACCGAGGAGGGGCTTGCGATCGATGATCGCGCCACGCGCTCGAAACTTGCCAACTGGGCGGTGAAAAACAGCGGCCTGAAATACACCAGCATGCGCGCGATCTCGGCGCTGTCGAAAGGCGAGCGTCCGGGCCCGGAAAACTCGATCGGCAAGCTGGTCGCGGGCTCGATGCTGCAGGATATCGCGATGTACGCGATGGATCTGCAGGGCGCGAGCGGCATGCTGACCGACCCGGATGGTGCCGAAGCGGCCGGTCAGTTCCAGGCCATGCTGATGTCGTCGCCGTCAACACGGATCGCCGGCGGCACCGACGAGATCCTTCGCAACATCATCGCCGAACGCGTGCTGGGGCTGCCTGGCGACATTCGCGTCGACAAGGATGTGCCGTTCAACAAGATCCCGACCAAGGGGCGGTGAGCATGCCAGATATTGTCGCAAATCTACCGGCTGGCGGGCGTCGCACCGAGGAGCGGATCGGCGTGCTCGAGGAATTGCTGGGCGAACGCTATTCCTGCCGCGCGTTTCGCCCCGACCCGGTGCCGCGCGCAATCATTGAGCGGATATTGAAGGCGGCGCAGCGCACCGCGTCCTGGTGCAACAGCCAGCCGTGGCGGGTCGTGATTGCAAGTGGCCAAGCCAAGGAACGCTTCCGCAAGGCGATCTACGCCGCCGTCAGTTCCGGTGCGCCGGAAGATGGCGACTTTGCGTTTCCGCGGGAATATCGCGGCGTCTATCTGGAGCGCCGCCGGGAAAGCGGCTTCCAGCTTTACAACACGCTCGGCATCGCGCGCGGCGACAAGGCGGCCTATGCAAGGCAGGCGCTCGAGAATTACAACTTCTTCGGCGCGCCGCACGTCGCCATCCTTCACACCGATGAAGCGCTCGGCATCTATGGCGCGATCGACTGCGGCGCCTATGTCGGCAATTTCATGCTGGCCGCGCAGGCCCTTGGTCTAGGAACCATCGCGCAGGCCGCGCTGGCGCGGCAGTCGGGCCTGATCCGGCGGCATTTCGAGCTTGGCGACGACCGGCGGGTGGTCTGCGGCATATCGTTTGGTTTTCCGGATTCTGATCACAGGATCAACAGCTACCGCACCACCCGAGCCGGCCTCGCGGAAACCGTCACGTTCGTTGACGAGTAATCTGAGAGGTCGCGGCCGTCAAAACTTCGGCGGACGTTTCTCCGAAAACGCCCTGATGCCTTCCTTGATCTCGGCGCCGCGCATGCTTTCGCGATGGCGGCGGTCGGCGGCCTCCTCGTCGAGCTTGCCGCGCGCGAATTCGTTGATGGTCCGTTTCATGCCGCGCATCGCCACCGGCGCATTGCCGGCCAGCACCAAGGCAAGCCTGTCGACCTCTTCGTCGAGCGCCTCGGCCGGCACCATCGCGGTGAGATAGCCGATCCGCAACATCTCCGCCGCGCCGATCTTTTCGGCCGTCAGGAACAGCTTCTTGGCGTTGTCGACACCGAGCCGCGCCACGTAGCGGGCGATGCCGCTTCTGTAATAGTGCAACCCGAGGCGCGCCGCCGGCATGAACATTTCGCAGCTGTCGACGCCGACGCGGAAGTCGCAGGCCAGTGCCAGGTCGGTCGAGCCGCCATAGACGCCGCCATTGAGACGGCAGATGCTGGGAACGGCGATATCTTCCAGCCGGTTGACGACAATTTCAAACGCCGATCCGGCGCTGCCCTGTTCAACGGCGCTGACGGCGCGCTCGGCGACCGAGTTGAGGTCGTAGCCGGCGCTGAAGGCGCGGCCGGTGCCGGTGAGTACCAGAACCCGGATCGCAGGATCGGCCTCGATCCGGTCGAACAGCTCTAACAGTGCATCCAGATCATCGGGCTGCAGCCGGTTCAGATGTTTCGGCCGGTTGAGCCGGATGGTGGCGCGCGCGCCATTGAGTTCGAGCACCGGCGCGCTTGCCGCGGCTTCCGACATGATTCTCTCCGCTATTTGTTTTCCAATTCGCGCCGCCTGGCCTCGGCATCGATCGTCTCGGCGAGGTCGGGATGCCGGGCCATCAGCAGGCGGAAATCCACGAGATCGAGCACCAACAGCTTCGACACCCGCGTCGTGGTGATATTGGCGGAGCGCAGATTATTGCCGAGCAGCGCCATCTCGCCGAAGAATGCGCCGTCCCCGAGCATCACCTTCTTGCCCGGCAGGTCGACCTCGACCTCGCCGTCGGCGATGAAATACATGCAGTCGCCGGCCTGCCCCTTGCGGATGATCATGGTGCGCGCCGGCAAATCCATGGTGCGCAGCATGTGCGTGACGTCGGCGATCGCCGCAGGTCCAAGGGCGGCAAAGAACGGCACCTTGCTCACCGACTCCCAGGTCTTCAGAAAATTGTCGCGGCGGGTTTCGGCGGCAAAGCCGGTGGCAAGGATACCGGTCCAGAGTCCGAACACGCCAAGGCCGCAGATCATGACCACCGCCGCGATCATCCGGCCGAGCGGGGTGATCGGCACCACATCGCCATATCCGGTCGTGGTCAGGGTCGCGACCGCCCACCACAGGGCCGCGGGCACGCTGCCGAATCCGGCCGGCTGTACGTCACGTTCGAGAAAATATTCCGCCACCGAGGCGAGGAACAGGACCATCAGGAAGATCACCAGCACGCTCAATAGCGGTCCGGATTCCAGCACCAGCACCCGGCGCAACTGCCGCAAACCGGGAATCCCCGGTACCACCTTGAGCATCCAGAACACGCCGAACAGCCATGCGGATTTGGGGTTCACGCCCAGCATCATGGCGAACGGCACGGCGATCGCCCCGACGGCGTCCACCAGCCCTCGGAAGGATAACGCGTAAGCCCATCCGCGACCCGTCCGATAGGCATGGCGAAGCCTGACCACCCATTCGAACACGAAGAAAGCCAGGCACGCCCACAGCACGGCATCGACGTAATGATGCGCCACCTCGTAGACGGGATCGACCGTGAGCAGAACCATCATCGCGACGCCGGAAGTGACGGCGACGTAGGCCGGCTTGGTCATGTTGCGGCCGCTGGTGGCGACCGCAAAATGCGCAAGGGCGGGAAGAACAAGCGGCTTGGACATCGGGACGCGGGCGCCTGTCGCTGCAAAATACCTGATCCGGCCGTCTCTGGCGTGACCGGTCCGACAAAGTGCCTGTGCGGGGAGAGGTCGTCAACGAGATGCGGAAAACAGCGTTATCGCGCCGGTGGGCTGAATGGAGCCATCGGCGGGCTGCCTGACCGGTCCCGAACGCAGGGGCTCGGGAGCTCGCGTCGCCGAGCCATAGCCTATCGCCGTTGGGCCACATTTGGCGATTTTCGAGTTCCGCGCAGGTGCATTCTCGGCCGGGAAATGTCATAAAAGGTCGACACCGGTTCGGTTGTCCGGGTTAAGAAGTCGCGCTGAACGCCTTCATTTCAGTGCCATTCCAGTCCAGCGAGGGCGTCCAGCTTGTCGTTTCCCCCCATGTCCGCGTCGGTTCCGGTAGGCGCGCTGATCGGTTGGATGCTGCTGCTCACCGTCAAGCACGTCATCGCCGATTTTGTCCTGCAGACTTCCTGGATGGCCATCGGCAAGGACCAGAAGACCGGATGGGCGCTGCCGCTGCTGGCCCACTGTCTCGTACATCTTGCGGTTGCAATGGCGCTGATCCTGATCATCGCACCTCAGTTCTGGTTTGTCGCCCTGATCGATTTTGCCATTCACATCACGATCGACCGCGCCAAGGGATTTTGTGCATCTAGATTTGGCGTGACGCAGGAGCGTCGGCATCCCTGGTTCTGGACGCTGATCGGGGTGGATCAGGCGCTGCATCACCTGACCGGTTTCGGTCTGTCGATATTCATGGCGGCGAACGGTTGACCGGGCCTCCTCCGGGATTGGCATCCCGGATAAACAGGCTCAGATGGCGTGGCCCGACACCGTGCTCGATCGGCGTCCAGCCCAGTCTTGCGTAAAAAGTCGACAGCCGCGCCCGCGCACATAGATAGGCGCGGCCAAAGCCCAGCGCGAAGCAATCCCGCGTTGCGTGGTTGACCAGCGCGCCGCCAACGCCGCGCTGGCGCGCTTCCGGCTCGACCCACACCGCGGCGACCCAGGGCGTCAGCTGGGGACGCTCGGCGAGATCGGACGCGATGACGGAGGCGGTGCCGAGAAACGCCTCGCCGTCGTGGGCCACCAGCGCGAATGGAATTGGATCCGCGTTGAGATTCTCATCGCGCAGGCGCCCGGAGATAAAACCGAGGGGATGGCCGGAATCTCTCCACCACGCTTGCCACAGGCGGTCGGCCACGGTGTCGAGAAACTCTGGTCGCTGCCGCAGGTCTGAGATGGTGAATGTCGGGGGCATGGCCTGAGGTACCTCGAAGAAGGAGCATTGGCGAGCGCCTTGGCACTACTTCATCCTTCGCTGCGGGATTCCGGGCCGGCCATCGGGCGGGCGGTGGCCGGCTGGATGAAGGCAAACGCGATTCGGGACCACCGAATCACGGCCGCGCTGCCCGATCAGGTGATCTCGTTCAAGCTATCCGTATGACTACCGGGTGCCGTGGTTAACCTTTCGTTAGAGGATTGCACTGCATCTTGCGGAAAGGGAGAACTGCAATGTTTTCAAGCCGCGAAGCCTTCGAGAACGATTTCTGCCCGGTCCGAGATGAATTGCTCGGTGAGATGTATCGCGCCAACGAAAACGGCCTGCCTCAGCTGGTGGCGAGCGTTTCGTCCGATGTCCGGGCCATGCTGGCGCTGTTCTGCTATCGCAGGAGCCACCTGTACTCGCTGGCGCTCTCGATCGCCGCCAGCTGCAACGAACGCGAACTGATTCAGTTGGGCGGACGCGTCGGCTCTACCCTTTACGCGCTGTCCCGCGAACCAGCCGCGCGTGCCATGCCGTCGTCGTACGGCAACCGCAAGCCGATCACGCTGTCCACCAAGCCGCTCTCCACGTTCGCGCCGGTCGACGACGAGCTTGACGAAGACTTCGCCGAGGCAGTGACGGCGTAGCTCTAAGTTGGCGAAAGCTCTCGACCTCACCCTGCCCCGGAGGAGTCCTCCCGCGGAGGGTAAATCAGTGCCGGCAGCCCATGCCGTCGCCGCGCCATGCCGCATTCGACATCGCCGGGCATGCAGGTGCGGCACACCTCGGGGCGAACCGCATAAATCAGGCACGAGGTATGGACCCCGATCCGGCCTGACAGCGCCGAGCAGCGGTCACCGTCGCAGCGCATTCCCGATTGTCTTTGGTTGACGAAATTTTCCGGAATGAGATCGAGCGCGGCGTCGTCCTCGGTCGTGAACCGCGGCCAGTTCTGCGAATACGCGCAGCAGGCCCCGCAGGCCTGACACGGACTTTCAAGAGCGAGGGCCGGCGCGGTCGTTTCCATGCTGCGGGTTTAGCGCGGAAAGCCGTGGTCGGCCAGCCGGCGTCGGGGGTACGCATCAGATATCGCTCGGGTGTTCCCAAACCAGGCTCCTCCGCCACTTCGCCCTGAGCAGGTCGCGCCGTTCGGGATATTTCTCGTCGAGATACGAGGCGTCGACGACGCGGTCGGTTCGAAAACTGCGAAAGTCCCGGCGCAGCTCGCACCATGCGGCCAGAATTCGCACGGCTTCATGATAGCCGATCGCGATCGGCCAGATCGTGCGCTCGCTGTCACGGCCCTGTTCGTCCCGATAGCGCAGCGTGATCTTCTTTCCCTCGTGAATTTGCGTCCGCGTCCGCGCCATGTCGATGCGGTCGAGTTCCTTGCGCCAGCCCGGACGGGCGCGGCTGGCGGGTTCAAGCACAAAGGGCCGCAAGCGCTCGGGCACGGTGTCGGCGATTTTCGCGATCAGGTCCTGGGCGGCACGGGACAAGGCGGCATCGGCATGGCCGGCGACCCATTGCGCGCCGAGCACGGCTGCCTCGATCTCGTCGGGAGTGAGCATCAGAGGCGGCAGGTCGAATCCCTTCTCCAGAATGTATCCCATGCCGGCCTCACCGCGAATCGGCACGCGCTGTTCCATCAGGGTTGCGATGTCGCGGTAGATGGTCCGCTTCGAGGTTTCCAGTTCGGCGGCGATCGCGTCCGCGGTCAGCGGCTTTCGGGTGCGCCGGAGCACCTGAATGATCTGGAACAGACGGTCGGCACGTCTCATGGCGCATCTCTTTTCAGGCGGCGGCCTCGTCGATGCTGACAGTGGGTTGGCAGCAGGTGGCAAGTATAACGGGACAACACTCCAACCAAGAGGAATTTGTCCATGATCATTCTCTACGGCCTCGACCTCTGGACAACGATGTCGCCGCTGCTGACACCACGGTGGCAGCAGGGGATGGCTAGTCTGAAACGCCTGCTCAGGAAATCGGGAGCGCTCAATTGATTACGCTTTATGGCTTTGGCCCCGGATTCGGCTTGCCGGAAATCAGCCCGTTCGTGACCAAGAC
>JBAVEE010000134.1:0-2282 GCA_049587575.1 Bradyrhizobium sp. | reverse complement strand
GGCTTCGACAAGCCGGCGCCGGAACGCTTTCTCCTGATGCTGTGGAATTTCGCCCGGTTCGATTTCGGCAAGAGTTATTTCCGCGATGTCAGCGTGCTGCAGCTGATCAAGGAGAAGCTGCCGGTTTCGATGTCGCTGGGAATCTGGATGACGCTCCTGACCTATCTGATCTCGATCCCGCTCGGTATCCGCAAGGCGGTCATGGACGGATCGAGGTTCGACACCTGGACCTCGGCGGTGGTCATCGTCGGCTTTGCGATACCGGGATTTCTATTCGCGATCCTGCTGATCATCCTGTTCGCCGGCGGCTCATTCTTCAACATTTTCCCGCTGCGCGGCCTCACCTCGGACGGCTGGTCGCAATTCCCCTGGTACTGGAAGATCCTCGACTATTTCTGGCATATCACCCTGCCGCTGATCTCGATGGCGCTTGGCGCCTTCGCGACCATGACGCTGCTCACCAAGAACTCGTTCCTCGATGAAATCCGCAAGCAGTATGTGATGACCGCGCGTGCCAAGGGCTGCAGCGAACGGCAGGTGCTCTACAATCACATCTTCCGTAACGCCATGCTGATCGTGATCGCCGGATTCCCCGGCGCCTTCATCCACGCCTTCTTCTCGGGCTCGCTGCTGATCGAGACCATTTTCTCGCTCGACGGATTGGGCCTGCTCGGCTTCGAGAGCGTGCTGAACCGCGACTATCCGGTGGTGTTCGGAACGCTGTTCATCTTCTCGCTGGTCGGCCTGGTGGTCAATCTGATCTCGGATCTCGCTTATATGTGGATCGACCCGCGGATCGATTTCGAGGCGCGGGAGGTTTGATGACGATTACAGCTCCCCCGCCGGTCGAAACCACCACGCAGTCGCCGCTCGGTACCGCGGTGCCCGTCACCCGCCACCGGTTCAGCCTGTCGCCGCTCAATCGCCGCCGCTGGCAGAATTTCAAATCGAACCGCAGGGGCTACTGGTCGCTCTGGATATTCCTGGTCCTGTTCTTCGTGTCGCTGTTCGCCGAGCTGATCGCCAACGATCGTCCGTTTCTCATCAAGTTCGACGGGCATCTTTATTGGCCGGCTTTCGTCAGCTATTCCGAGACCACCTTCGGCGGAGACTTCGAAACCGCGGCCGACTATCGCGACCCCTATCTGCAGAAGCTGATCGCGGACAAGGGCGGCACGATCGTCTGGCCGCTGATCCGCTATTCCTACGATACGCACAATCTCGACCTGCCGACGCCGGCGCCGTCGAAGCCGACCTGGATGCTGACTGAGGCGCAGTGCAAGGAGGTGGTGGAGAAAAAGGGCCTGAAGAGCTGCCGCGATCTCGAATATAACTGGCTCGGCACCGACGATCAGGGCCGCGATGTGGTGGCGCGCCTGATTTACGGTTTTCGCATCTCGGTGCTGTTCGGCCTCAGCCTGACCATCATCTCGTCGATCATCGGCGTCGCCGCCGGCGGCGTGCAGGGCTATTTCGGCGGCTGGATCGATCTCGGCTTCCAGCGTTTCATCGAGGTCTGGAGCGCCATTCCCTCGCTCTATCTGTTGCTGATCCTGTCCTCGGTGCTGGTGCCCGGCTTCTTCGTCCTGCTCGGCATTCTGCTGCTGTTTTCATGGGTGTCGCTGGTCGGCCTGGTGCGTGCGGAATTCCTGCGCGGGCGCAATTTCGAATACATCATGGCCGCCCGCGCGCTCGGCGTATCCAACGCCGTGATCATGTTCCGGCATCTGTTGCCGAACGCCATGGTGGCGACCATGACGTTCCTCCCCTTCATCGTCTCGTCCTCGGTGATGACGCTGACGGCGCTTGATTTTCTAGGCTTCGGCCTGCCGCCGGGCTCGCCTTCGCTGGGCGAATTGCTGTCGCAGGGCAAGGCCAACGTCCAGGCGCCGTGGCTCGGCTTCACCGGCTTCTTCGCGGTCGCGATCATGTTGTCGCTTCTGATTTTCATCGGCGAAGCGGTGCGCGATGCGTTCGATCCGCGCAAGACGTTTCGATAGGACGCGCGCATGGACGCCATCAATCAGCCTCTGCTCGATATCAGCGATTTGTCGGTGGCGTTTCATCAGCCCAGCGGCACCTCGGTCGCGGTCGATCACGTTTCCTTTGCGATCAGGCGTGGCGAATGCGTGGCGCTGGTCGGAGAATCCGGCTCCGGGAAATCCGTCAGCGCTCTATCGATCCTCAAGCTGTTGCCTTATCCGACCGCGTCGCACCCGTCGGGCAGCATTCACTTCAAGGGCCGCGAGCTGCTGACGCTTTCGGAACGCGAGATGCGCGGC
>JBAVEE010000133.1:0-3929 GCA_049587575.1 Bradyrhizobium sp. | reverse complement strand
CCTGCGGTCCCGCCGGCGCGGGCAGGCTGCGGCCGAACGCGGCGCCTGCGGCGGCATCCTCGACATTGGTCTTGCCGTTGAGGGCGTCCTCGATCGCCCGATAGCCGGTGCAGCGGCACAGATTGCCCTTGAGCGATGCGCCGAGATCCTGGCGCTGCGCCTGGTTCAGTGACGCGCAGGTGAGAATCATGCCCGCGGTGCAGAAGCCGCACTGAAACGCCTGTGCGTCCAGGAACGCCTGCTGCATCGGGTGCGTTGCGCCATCGGGCGCGAGGCCTTCGATGGTGGTGACGGCATGGCCGTCGGCGCGGAAGGCGGGGATCAGGCAACTATGCACCGGCTCGCCATCGATCAGGACGGTACAGGCGCCGCAGTCGCCGGCGTCGCATCCCTTCTTGACACCGAAATGCCCGAGCTCGCGCAGAAATGTTCGCAGGCATTGTCCGGCGCGCGGGGTTTGCGAAAAATCCTTGCCGTTGATCTGATAGGTCATGGCGGCATCAGGCCCTGCAGTTCGGCGCGGATCTCTTCGGCGAGGCGCAGCGTCATGTGTTTGCGCCATGCCGGTTTGCCGTGCACGTCGTCATGATAGGCATCCTCGGCAATGTGGCGACGGAGCGCCTCGCGCAATTCGTCTGCGCCGGGAATGTTCGAAAACGAGAGCTGCACGGGCCGAACCGTCGATGCGGTCACGGTCAGCGTCGTGGTGCCTTCGCCGCCGATGCTGCCGATCAATAGCGCCGCGGACCGTCCGGCCGGCGTCAGCGATATCTGGCGAAACGCGGTGCGCCGCTTCAGCGCAGCGAGTGGAATTGCGATTTGTCGCAGCAGGTCGCCCGGCGCAAGGATGTTGCGCTGATTGCCCGTGACGAAGTCGGCGACGCTTGCGCGTTGTTCGCCGCCTCCGGCCTTCCAGACCGTGCAGACGCCGTCGAGCGCCGCCGTCAGCGAGATCATCGGGCCCGCCGGTAACGACATGCAGAGGTTGCCGCCGACGGTGGCGGTCTTCCATATCTTGAAGGAGGCCAGAAACGCGCGGCAGCATTGATTGATCAGGGGCGCTGCGAGCCATTCCGGCGGGCAGGCCAGCGCGTCCAGTTGCGCGACCGTGCAGGTTGCCGCGATCGTCAACCCGGTCTCGCCGATCGTCAACGCCGGCCATTTGAAATCGGCAAGGTCGATCAGCCGCGTCAGGTGGGCCTGCGGCTCCGAGAACAGCCATGTCCCGCCTGCGAGCCAAGCATCGCCTGCCGTCCAAACGGGCAGTTGCTCGCGCTTTTGCGGGCGAGCGACCTCTTTGATGGTGTTCAGGTCCATGGATAGGCTGGCGCTTTCAACGGTATGTATCTCCCTGTAAGAGTCTTGCAAGTCCGAAGCCAACTCTTCCACGGATGAGCTGCGTATTGGCTTGCCAGGATGACGCGGCTGACGGCTTTGTTGTTTCATATCTGAAGGAGAAGGTCAGGGATGATGGACCCAAAGCGGTCGATTTGGATCAAGGATCCCTTGGCCATCCTCGCCGATGGCGCCGAGCGTGGTATTGTAGTCCAGAACGGCAAGATCGTGGAGCTGGTGCCGAAGGGGGGCCGGCCAACGACGTCGGACACGTTCTTTGAGGCGGGCGAGCACGTCGTGCTGCCCGGGCTGATCAACACCCATCATCATTTTTACCAAACGCTGACGCGCGCGCTGCCGGCCGCGCTCGATCGCGAATTGTTTCCATGGCTGCAGGCGCTTTATCCGGTATGGGCGCGGCTGACGCCGGAATCGCTCGATCTCGCCGTCACCGTTGCGATGTCGGAGCTGTTGCTGTCCGGCTGCACCACGACGACCGACCATCATTATGTTTTTCCGGCCGGACTTGAGGACGCCGTCGATATCGAGGTGGCCGTCGCCCGGCGGCTCGGCGTCCGCGTGCTGCTGACGAGGGGCTCGATGAACAGGTCGCAGCGCGATGGTGGATTGCCGCCTGATAGCGTGGTGCAGGACGAGGATACCATCCTCGCCGACAGCGAGCGCGTGGTGGCAAGGCATCATCAGCGCGGCGAGGACGCCATGGTGCAGATCGCGCTGGCGCCCTGCTCGCCGTTTTCGGTGACGACGTCGCTGATGAGCGCGACCGCGGCGCTTGCCGAGAAGCTCGACGTCCGCCTGCATACCCACCTGGCGGAAACCGAAGACGAGAACAAATTCTGCGAGCAGATGCATGGCTGCCGGCCGCTTGATTATCTGGAGCAATGCGGCTGGCTGAACGCGCGAACATGGCTGGCTCATGGCATTCACTTCAACGCTCGGGAAATGAAACGGCTGGGGCAGGCGGGAACCAGCATCAGCCATTGCTCCTGCAGCAACCAGCTGCTGGCCTCCGGATGCTGCCCGGTCTGCGACATGGAGGAGGCGGGGGTCGCGATCGGTCTCGGCGTCGACGGCTCGGCCTCGAACGATGGATCGAACCTGATGCAGGAAGTCCGTGCCGCCTTCCTGCTGCAGCGTGCGCGCTACGGTGTCGGGCGCGTCAGCCACAAGGACGCCCTCCGCTGGGCCACCAGGGGATCGGCGGCGTGCGTCGGTCGCCCCGAACTTGGCGAGATCGCGGTGGGCAAAGCCGCCGATCTTGCGCTGTTCAAGCTCGACGAACTGCGCTTTTCCGGTCACGGCGACCCGCTGGCAGCGCTGGTGCTGAGCGGCGCCCATCGCGCGGACAGGGTGATGGTCGGCGGCAAATGGGTGGTGTCGGACGGCGCCATCCCCTCGCTCGACCTGCCCGATCTGATCCGGCGCCACAGCGCTGCCGCGCACGCGATGCAGACGGGGTAAGCCCGATCTACCGGAATGAAAACGGGCACGGGCGTTGCCGCCCGAACCCTGCAGTCTCGGCAAACCCCGGCCTTACTTGCCGGGAATCTTGTCGTCGATACCCTTGACGTAGAAGTTCATGCCGAGCACCTGGCCGTCGGCGAGATGGTCGCCGCCCTTGCACTCAACCGTCTTGCCGTCCTGGTCCACGATCGGACACTTGAACGGGTACAGCTTGCCTGCGACGATGGCGGCTTCGGTATCCATCGCCAGTTTCTTCACGTCGTCGGGCATGTTGGTATAGGGCGCCATCACGACCATCTTCGATTTCAAGCCGCCCCAGGTATCTTCCGAGGTCCACTTGCCGTCGAGCTCGGCCTTGACGCGGGCGATATAATAGGGCGCCCAGTTGTCGATGATCGACGTCAGCTGCGTCTTGGGGCCAAACTTGATCATGTCGGAATCCTGGCCGAACGCCAGCTTGCCGCGCTCGGATGCGATCTGCATCGCCGCCGGTGAGTCGGTGTGCTGCATGATCACATCGGCGCCCTGATCGAGCAGCGCCTTGGCGGCGTCAGCTTCCTTGCCGGGGTCGAACCAGGTGTTCGCCCAGATGATCTTGACCTTGATGTTGGGATTGACGGTCTGAGCGCCCAGGATCGTGGCGTTGATGCCCATGACAACTTCCGGGATCGGGAACGAGCCGATGTAGCCCAGTACGCCGGATTTCGACATCTTGCCGGCAATGATGCCCTGAATGTAGCGGCCCTCGTAGAACCGGCCGTTATAAATCGACATGTTATTGTTGCGCTTGAAGCCGGTGGCGTGCTCGAAATGCACGTTGGGATATTTCTTCGCCACCTTCAGCGTCGGATCCATGTAGCCGAACGAGGTGGTGAAGATCAGCTTGTTGCCGGCGCGCGCCAGCTGTTCGATCGATCGTTCCGCGTCGGGACCTTCGCTGACGTTCTCGAGGTAGGTGGTCTCGATCTTGTCGCCGAATTCCTTGACCAGCGCCTGCCGCGCAACTTCATGCTGATAGGTCCAGCCGAAGTCGCCGACTGGGCCGAGATAGATAAAGCCTACCTTCAGTTTCTCGGCGGCGGATGCGCCGAACAGGCTGGCTCCGGCGG
>JBAVEE010000132.1:0-4267 GCA_049587575.1 Bradyrhizobium sp. | reverse complement strand
CTGCGCCTGCCGGCTTTCGGTCATATCGCGGCCGATGAAGAAATGCCGCTTGACCGGCTCTGACCACGCCTCCATCCAGGACAGCGTCACGATCCGTCCATCCTTGTGGAGGTAGCGTGAATCGAAGTTCCGGGTGCCTTGGCCGCGCCGCGCTGCGCGCATTTCCTCGCGGGCATTGTCGAGATCCTCGCCAAGGATGAATTCGACCGCGTTGTGACCGATCATTTCCTCGGGCGCGTATCCAAGGATGGTCTGCGAACTGGGGCTCACCTGGACCAGCACGCCCCCGGGATCGGTGACCAGGATCAGATCCTGTGAGCTTTCGAAGATGCGCCGACGCTCCTCGATCTGTTGGCTCAGCGCACGCTGGGTCCTCCGACTGTCGGTGATGTCGCGGGCCGTTTTGGATACCCCGATGATCGTGCCCGACGGGGCCTTGATCGGAGATACGCTGAGCAAAACCTCGACCGCGCTGCCATCCTTGCACCTTCGCACGGTTTCAAAGGGCTCGATGGTTTCGCCGCCGCCGATCCGGCGCAGGATAGTGCGCGATTCGTCGGACCGATCGGGCGGCACGACGATCTCGATTTCCCTGCCCACCGCTTCCGCCGCGGAATACCCGTAAAGACGCTCGGCGGCCGGATTCCAGCCGGATACGGTGCCGTCGAGCGATTGGGTGACGATGGCGTCGCTGGACGATTCCACCGCGGCGCTGAAAATTCGCTCGCGCGCCGCGTAATGGTCGCGCGCGGCTTCGGTGCGCCGATGTTCCAGGACCTCGCGCTCCAGCGCGGTGGTCTTGGCATTCGCCTCGCTCATCACGCGCGCAAATGCCCGCGTCAGCACGCCGGTTTCGCTGCGTGCATCAACCGGTACCGCAATCGGAATGTTGCCGCCTGCTCCTTCGACTGCCGCCGTCAACCGGCGGATCGGTCCGGTCAACGACCGCGCCACCAGCACCGCCAGCGCTGCAGCGCATAAAACCGCGATCAACCCGACCAGCATGGCGGTTTGTCGGATCGCCGCCGCCGGCGCAGTGAAAACAACGTTCGGAACGGTCTCGATGACGGCAACCCACTCACTGGCGGCCAGAATGGCGGGCGCGAGCGCGGCCCCGCCCGGGTGTCCGGCCTGGTCGGTTACGATTTGCGCGGCGCTTTCCGACGCGCCAAGCGACGACGCCAAAGCGGGGAAGTCGCGTTGCCAGCTGGTCGGCGTGCCGAGCTGCGAGCCGAATTCACGCGCCGGATCAGGGTGAACCAGATAATCGCCTCGAGCGTTGACGACATAGATGTCGCCGCTCTGCCGCACCGATGCCCGGGCCCGGTCGAGGGCAGGTCGCATGTCGACATCGGCGATGACAATACCGAACGGCTTTCCGTCGGGTGAATAGATTGGCGCCGCGACCCGCAATGTCGGTATATGCGGCGTCGCGATAACCCCGTCGCGCCGGTACAGGTTGAGCGGAGAGACATATATTTCGCCCGGCGGCAGGGAGATGGTTTCGCGGAAATAGCCGCGATCCCCCTTTGGCTTCAGCTCCGGCCCGGCGACGATCCGAATCGCTCCGCCCGGCCCAAAGCGGTCGACGCGGACGATTTCGCGATGGCCGTCGTCGATCCCGATGATGCGGAGCTCCGAATAGGCGGGCCTGGCTTCGAGTTCGCTGGAAAAGAACGCTCCGATCCGCCCTTGCCAGGTCTTTTCGGCGACACCATCGACCGGATCGATGCCGCCTGCCTGATGGGCGCGGATCAATCCGTTCAACGCAGGAGTGGATCGAAAAATGGAGATGTCGCCGCGCACCCCGGAGACGTAGGACTCAAGTTCGGCAGCGACGAGCCGGGAATGCGTCTCGATCCGGTCCAGCACGCGCGGCAGCAGCACCTGCTCCAGGCTGCGATAGCTCCGCCATCCGACGGCCGATACCGCGACCGCTACCAGGAGGCTCATCGCAATAGCCAATCTGGTGGTCAGCGTCATCGTCGCATTCGCGCCATGTCGGTAACGTCCCGGCAATCCGGATCGGCGGCGCCGGCGACGCAATCTCCCGCATCAGGGTCCGGGGGCGACATCGCCGACAGTGACTGAGGACGATGGACTCTTTGCGGCTTCAAGACAACCCGCGACCGCCGCCAGCAGCGCGGCCGGCTTGAAGGGCTTTTGCAGGCTGGAGACCGCGCCAAGCCTGGTCGCCATGGCCAGGAAGTCGGCGCTTGAACCCGAAGAGACCGGGTTGCCCGAGATCACGATGATCGGAGTCCGTGGCTGTTGCTGATGGATGATCCGCATGGTTTCGAAGCCATCCATTCCCGGCATGAAGATATCGAGAAACAGCAGGTCGAAATCTCCGGATTCGAATATCGCGATTCCGTTGCGGCCGTCGCTGGCGGCGACGACATTGTGACCAGCCCGTTCCAGCAACAGCCGGATCGTCGCCAGCACGCCGCGGTCATCATCGATGATCAGGATTTTTGCCACGGCCGGCCTTCCGCTGAGTCAATGTTGGGTTGTGAATCCGTTGCGGCCGTAGCGCAAGCGTTTCCTTTCAAATCCGCTGGCGATGCTGTTGAAAGGCCAAACATTGGCTGCGGCTGATATGCCCGATGCCGGGAATAGGGGGGCACCCGAGGCACGGCCGCGATGGCGGACGAATATTGCCGGCAGCAGGCTGCTATTGGATCCTGGACTCGCCGGCGGAACGGCTCAGGGAAGCCCTGACGGCGAATTTCATGGCTTTCCGGAGATCGGCGGCCTCGCGACGGCGAAGCCGGCAGTCGCAAAAATCATATGATCAATCGGCGCAGGGCTTGCTCCGCATGGATCGCCTGTGGGATGACCTGAGCCAGGGTCTCGAACAGGTGTTGCCATGACGGAAAACAACAAGAAAACTCCGGAAACGCTGCGCAGCGCGCGCTGGTTTGCGCCCGACGATCTCCGCGCCTTCGGCCATCGCTCGCGCGCCATGCAAATGGGTTATGCGCCGGAGGAGTGGAGAGGCCGCCCGGTGATCGCGATCCTCAATACCTGGTCGGACGCGCAGCCCTGCCACATGCATTTCAAGAGCCGGGTCGACGACGTCAAGCGCGGCATCCTGATGGCCGGCGGCTTCCCGATGGAGTTGCCGGCGCTGTCGCTGTCGGAATCGTTCCTGAAGCCGACCACCATGCTCTACCGCAACCTGCTGGCGATGGATGCCGAGGAACTGCTGCGCGGCCACCCCGTCGATGGCGTGGTGCTGATGGGCGGCTGCGACAAGACCACGCCGGCGCTGCTGCTGGGTGCCACCAGCATGAATTTGCCCGCGATCTATCTCCCCGCCGGGCCGATGCTGCGCGGCAACTGGAAGGGCAAGACGCTGGGCTCGGGATCCGACGCCTGGAAATACTGGGACGAGCGGCGTGCCGGCAGGATTTCCGACAAGGACTGGGTCGATGTCGAGGCCGGCATCGCCCGCAGCTACGGCACCTGCATGACCATGGGCACCGCCTCGACCATGACCGCGATTGCCGAATCGATCGGCATGACGCTGCCGGGCGCCTCCTCGATTCCGGCCGCGGATTCGGGCCATATCCGCATGGCGTCCGAATGCGGCCGCCGCATCGTGGCAATGGTGTGGGAAGATTTGACGCCGCGAAAAATCCTGACCCGCAAGGCCTTCGAAAACGCGATCATCGTGGCGATGGCGATGGGCTTCTCCACCAATGCGATCATTCACCTGATCGCCCAGGCGCGCCGCGCCGGGGCGGACATCGGGCTCGACGATTTCGAGAAAGCCAGCCGCAAGGTGCCCGTCATCGCCAACGTGCGGCCGAGCGGCGACAAATATCTGATGGAGGATTTTTATTACGCCGGCGGATTGCCCGGCCTGATGAGCCGGATCAGGGATCATCTGCACCTCGACGTCATGACGGTCACCGGCAAAACGCTCGGCGAAAATATCGCGGGTGCCGAAGTCTACAATGACGATGTCATCCGCACCGTTGCGAACCCGATCTATGCCGAAGGCGCGCTGGCGGTGCTAAAAGGCAACCTCGCTCCCGACGGCTGCGTCATAAAACCCTCGGCCTGCGAGCCGCGCTTCCTCAGGCACACCGGCCCTGCTCTGGTGTTCGATGACTATCCTTCGATGAAGAAGGCGATCGACGATCCCGATCTCGACGTCACGGCCGATCATGTGCTGATCTTGCGCAATGCGGGTCCGCAGGGCGGACCGGGAATGCCGGAATGGGGCATGCTGCCGATCCCGACAAAGCTGGTGAAACAG
>JBAVEE010000131.1:0-2495 GCA_049587575.1 Bradyrhizobium sp. | reverse complement strand
AATCCGGCGCATGCTCTGCCCGCCAAACCGGCGGCAGCCGCCTCCACCCCCGAATCGCGCTCCGCGGCGGCGTTGGCGCTATCGCACGAGCCGACCTTCGATGAAGGAACGGCACAGCGGATCAGGGACGCCGCGCTGAGCTATTCGGATCTGGCGGTGCGCGGCGGCTGGCCGGTGATTCCGGCGGACGCCAAATTCGCGCTCGGCGCACCCGGCCCCCATGACGATCTGCTGCGCCGGCGCCTTATCCTCGGCGACGATCTTGCCGCCGACAAGACATCCGGACCGTTTGACGAGGCGGTCGCCGAGGCCGTCAAGCGCTTCCAGGCGCGTCACGGCCTTGCCGTCACGGCGACAGTCACCCCGCGCACGCTCGCCGCCCTCAATGTCCCGGTTCAGAAGCGGATAAGGCAGCTCGAGGCCTCGCTCGAACGCATCGAGAACATGAAATTCCAGTTCGGGCAGCGTTACGTGGTCGTGAACCTGCCCGCGGCATTCGCCGAGGCCGTCGAAAATGACAAGGTGGTGCGGCGTTATCGCGTGATCGTCGGCAAGACCGAGAAGCCGTCGCCGACCCTGACCGCCGAAATCACCGGCGTCATTCTCAACCCGACCTGGACCGTTCCGTCATCGATCGCGAAAACCGAAATTTCGGCGCATATGCGGAAAGATCCCGGTTACCTCGCACGCATGCACATGGACGTGCTGGATGCCCACGACAATCCGATCGATCCCCGCTCGGTGGATTGGTCGGGCACGCGTACGCCGAACTTCACCGTGCGCCAGCAGAACGGCGCCTGGAACGCGCTCGGCGCGGTCAAGATCGACATGCCGAATCCCTATTCGGTCTACATGCACGACACCAACCAGCGCAATCTGTTCAGCGACGATTACCGTTTCGACTCCCACGGCTGTTCGCGGGTCGACAATGTGCGCGACCTCGCCGCCTGGCTGTTGCAGGAGGAGATGTCGAAATGGAGCCGGCCCGCGATCGATACGGCCATCGCCAGCGGCCAGCACCAGGAGATCGCCTTGCCGAAGAAGGTGCCGGTGGCCTGGGTCTATCTCACGGCATGGATGACCAGGAACCAGACCATCCAGTTCCGCCACGACATCTACGACCAGGACGAGCAGTTGCTCGAGGCCACCGCCGAGGAGGCCGCCTTCTTCAACCAGGCCGGCAATCATCCGCTGACGGCGCATCTGGCGCAGTAGGCGCCGCGGAACGGCAGCCTCTCCTCCGCTTGAATGCACTGCGATCCGCATGTTCGGTACCACCTCTCCCATGGGAGAGGTCGAATTGCGAAGCAATTCGGGTGAGGGGTTAAGGTCGTTGATGGACCGTAACCCCTCACCCCCACCCTCTCCCACAAGGGGAGAGGGCGCGCACCGCCGTTGCGGTAATGGCGAAGCAATGCTTCATTGCGGGCACATCCGACTCCCATCCCCGAAAGCCGCGCCCATGCTTGACGTTCCCAAAGATAGTGAAAAGTCCTTCGCCGACGGCAGGATTCTGCAGAGCGTCGCCGACGGCGTCGGCGTCATCACCTTCAACAACCCGGACAAGCGCAATGCCATGTCGCTCGAGAGGTGGGAGGGGTTGGGCAAGGTGTTGATCGAATTGCGCGACGACGCCGACGTGCGGGTCGTGATCCTGACCGGCGCCGGCGACAAGGCGTTTATGTCGGGCGCCGATATCAGCCAGTTCGAGAAAACCCGGCACAACGCCGAGGCCTCGGAAGAATATTCGAAAAAGAGCGCCGCGCAGCGCGCGCTGCTGGCGGATTTTTCGAAACCGATCATCGCCTGCATCCGCGGCTTTTGCCTGGGCGGCGGCATGCAGGTCGCGATGGCGGCGGACATCCGCATCGCGTCCGACAACAGCCAGTTCGGCATTCCCGCCGCCAAACTCGGCATCGCCTATGGCTATGACGGCTTGAAGCATCTGGTCTCGCTGGTCGGGCCTTCATGGGCGCGGCTTCTGATGTACACGGGGATGCGGATTGAATCCGCCGAGGCGCTCAGGATCGGGCTGGTCGATCGCGTGGTGGCCGATGCGGAACTGTGGAACGCGACGCTGGAGATCGCCCGCACGATCTCCGGCAATGCGCCGCTTGCGATTCAGGCGGCCAGGATCACCATCGCGCAGGTGTTGAAGGACGAAAGCGACCGCGACATGGACGCGATCAAGGCGATCGGCACCGCCTGCATGGACTCGGAAGATTTTCGCGAGGGCCGGCAGGCGTTCATGGAAAAGCGCAAGCCGAAGTTCAGGGGCAAATAAGGTCTGCGCCGTCGCAGGCGGATCAGCGAAACGCTACTCGCCGTCTGGCTTCCGGGCGGCTCTAGCCTCGTGTGCTGATTTGCCCGACGAGGCTGGGCAAGAACTCCGCATTTTCGGAAGTTGATGTACGATTCTGAGATGACGAATCGTACATTCAAGACCGGCGAGAGCCGGAATCAGGGCAGCCTGCTTCCTGCACGGATTGAGGACT
>JBAVEE010000130.1:0-12281 GCA_049587575.1 Bradyrhizobium sp. | reverse complement strand
TGTCGAAAACCAGCCCGATCTAGCCGTTCTGGTCGAACCGTTGCTCATCGTTCGGCGGGTGCTCCGCGAACAGATAGTCATCCTGCATCGCCGTTTGCTGGCCATCGTGCGAGACGATGAGGTTTGCTATGACGATACCCATCTGAAAACCATCATCCATCCGGCAGGCCCGGTTGCCTCGGCGATCCTTGCGCTGGCGGAGATGCAGCCGGTGTCGGGCAAGGATTTTCTCAACGCGCTGGTGCTTGGCGTCGAAACCGAATGCCGGATCGGCAAGGCGGTCTATCCCCACCACTATGACGTCGGCTGGCACATCACCGGCACCGCCGGGGTGTTCGGCGCGGCGGCGGCGGTCGGCAAGCTGCTCGGCCTCAACGAGCAGCAGATGGTTTGGGCGCTCGGGCTCGCGGCATCGCAGCCGGTTGGCTTAAGGGAATCGTTCGGCTCGATGAACAAGAGCTTCAACCCGGGCCGGGCCGCGAGCAACGGCATTTTTGCAGCCTTGCTGGCCGCAAAGAACTACACCAGCTCCGACGGGATGATCGAGGCCAAGCGCGGCTGGGCCAACGCCATCAGCACCAAGCAGGATTACCGGGAAATCATCGAGGGCCTCGGCCAGCGTTACGAAGCGGCGCTGAACACCTACAAGCCGTTCGCCTGCGGCATCGTCATGCACCCGGCCATCGACGCCGCCATCCAGCTTCGCGCCGAGCCGGGATTTGGCGCCGACAAGGTGAAGCGGATCGAGTTGAAGGTGCATCCGCTGGTGCTGGAATTGACCGGCAAGAAGACGCCCCGGGAAGGGCTGGAGGGCAAGTTCAGCATCTATCATGCGGTCGCGGTCGCGCTGATCGAAGGCGCCGGCGGCGAAAAGCAATTCAGCGACCGCGCCGTGCGCGATCCGGCCGTCATCGAGCTCCGGGGCAAGGTCGTCCCCGTAATCGATCCGTCGATCAACCCGGAGCAGGTCGAGATGACGATCGAACTGAGCGACGGCCGCGTGCTTCGAAAGCGCATCGAGCATGCGATCGGAAGCCTGGAGAAGCCGATGAGCGACGCCGATCTCGAGCGCAAATTCACCGATCTCGCCGAAGGAATCCTGCCAAAGGAGCAGACCGCGAAGGTCATGGAGCTGTGCTGGAAGGTCGAAGGTCTTGCCGACGCCGGCGAGATTGCAAGGATGGGATCCCGGCCAGCCGCCTGACGGCAGGAAAACGGCCGCTCGAAGCCTCGGCCGCTTGCAGCCGTGCCGGGCGCGGCGAGAACAGAGACAGGCCCGCCCCGTGGCCCTGAAACTCCCGACTTCAGTTTGGTTGGCCGAAGCCGGTTTATCCGCTAACGGTTGAGCGGGCTGTAAAACGACAAGGACAGGACATGTTGCGTAAAACGATTTTGACTTTGATGGCCGTCGCCGTGGTGGGCCTCGGCTCGGCAACCGGCGCCGCCGCGTTCGGAGGCGGCGGCCATGGCGGAGGCGGTCATGGAGGTGGTTTCGGCGGCGGAGGATTTCATGGTGGAGGCGGCGGCTTTCACGGCGGCGGCTTTCATGGCGGAGGCTTCCGCGGTGGCGGTTTCGGCGGTGGTTTCCACGGCGGTGGTTTTCATCGCGGCTTCGGCGGCGGTGGTTTCCGCCGCTTCGGCTATGGCGGCGGATATTACGGCGGGTATGGGTACCCCTACGGTGGCTATGGCCTCGGGTATGGCCTCGGCTATTACGGCTTCCCGTTCGGCGGCGGCTACTATGACGACAGTGTCGGGGGCTGTTATCTGGTTCGCCAGCGCGTCATGACGCCCTACGGTTGGCGTTTTCGCCGCGTGGAGGTTTGCGAATAGAACGTTTGCAATCGAAGCCTGCCCCACGGGCTTGAGCCCGGGGCCGGTACCGGAAGCCCCGGTTTTTGATTTCAAGCAGGACCGAGGCTCTAACCCAACCCACCGAACGTTCTCCAACCCGCCGGGCTCATGCCCGGCGGGTTTTGCTTCGAGCGAGCCGCGCGGCGCGATCAGCCAGGACGCTTCCATAATCCGGGACGCAACACCACGCAGAATCGGTCTGCCGGATTTCTCAGGACTCGCCCTGTCGAGCGGCATCACGGTCAATTGATACGGCAGCTTGGAACCGTTGATATCCGCGACCGTCGTCTCCGATAGCTCACAGGAAAGAGAGAGAAAGAGACAATCATGAAAACCCTTCCAACGATCGGAGCTGCCTGTCTGGCAGTTGCACTTGCGGCAGCGTCCCCCGCCCTCGCTTTTGGCGGCGGACATGGTGGCGGCGGCGGCTTCCACGGCGGCGGTGGCGGATTCCACGGCGGCGGTGGCGGCGGCTTCCACGGTGGAGGCTTTGGCGGGGGTGGATTTCGCGGTGGAGGCGCCGGTTTAGCCGGAGGTGGCTTTCACGGTGGCGGCGCCCGCTTCGCCGGCGGAGGCATGAGAGGCGGTGGATTTCAAGGCGGCGGATTCCGCAGAGGTGGTTACGGCGGCTACGGTGGTTATGGCGGCTATGGCGGCGGCTACGGTTACGGCGGCTACGGCGGCTACGGCTATGACGGCTACGGACCGGGTATCGTAGGGGGATTGATCGCGGGCTCGGTGCTCGGATTGGGATACGGCGCGGATTATGGCTACGACCCCGGATATGTTGATGATTCCTACGCCTACTCGCCTGGACCGGTGGCCGTCGATTCCGGCTATTGCGCCCAGCGGTTCCATTCGTATGACCCGGCTTCCGGAACCTATCTTGGATATGATGGCCTGCGGCATCCCTGTCCGTAACAAAATCCAGACGAGAAAGGCGGCCGACCTTGGTCGCCTTTCTCCGACCGGCTCACCGGTGCGCATTCAAGCTGAGGCTTCCAGCATCGTCCGGCGCAAAAAAGCCCCGGACGATGCCGGGGCTTTGATGTCGTTGGTGAACGAAGAGATCAGTAGCGCGCCGCGATCGGGCTGCCCCAGTTGAAGTGGTAGTTGATGCCGGCCTTCACCGCATTGACCGAGTAATTCGTCATCGTGATGGGCTCGATAAATGCGCCGGCCGGCGTGTTTGCATTCAAGGTCCTGCCGCCGAAATTATAATAATCGTATTCGACCTTCGCGCTCCAGTTCGGCGCAAACATGTACTCCAGGCCCACGCCGAGGGTGTAGCCATCTCGCCCGTTGCGACCCGTGCTGTCGCCGATCGCACCGGTTGCCGGATCAACGACGTCGGCCCGATCATTCGTCCAGGCATAACCGCCCTTCGCGTACATCAATACGCTGTTCCAAGCGTAGCCGATCCGGCCGGTTCCCGTGAATATCTCGTTCAGGTTGGTTCCGCAATTGAAGGCCGCGTTCGGGCAGACGGTCGAACCGCCGATATCCGCCCAGTCAAAGTTGCCTTCAACGCCGAACACCCAGCTGCTTCCGGGGGCCTGCCAGTTATACCCGATGACGCCGCCGGCGATCGCGCCGGAAGTGTCGAAGCGGCCGGTTGACGTTCCCGCCGCCGGGAAAAACAGACTATCACTGCCAAAGCCGCCGCCGCCCTCGGCGCCGATATAGAAGCCGCTCCAGTCCAGCATGGGGTATGGAGCCATCGCCGGTGCCTTGGTGTACGCCCGAGCAGGAAGATCGGCAGCGGAAGCAGGAGCCGCCAAGCCGGCGGCAAGAATTGCAGCCGCACCAAACAAGAGTTTTTTCATAAGGAGATGCCCCTTCATTAGATGACCGGCCGCCGCCCACCGGCAGCTCAAATCACCTTGATACCGATTGCTTAATAGACTGTTGGCGTCGACGCTGTGCTAATATTTTCTTTACGGTTGCTCTTTCGAAGTTCCATTGGCGCGGCCACGCCCACGGGCCCCTTCACTTGAAGTCCCGCACATTCGGCCGATAGCGACATGGAAAATGCTCGCGACTCCGGCGGGAAAAAGTTCCAGTTCCGGGGTGACAAGCCGGCCGATAATGGCGACAATCGTCGGACTTGACGTCATTCGAAGCCGCGCTGGGAAAAATCGCCCGTGATCGCATCACGCCTCGTCGCCAAGCTGATCGCCGCGACCGCAGCCATCGTCGTGCTGCAGCCTTCGCGCGCGCCGGCGCAGTGGTGGGGCTCGCACGCGCCGGCCGATTTCGAGGAATGCGCCGACGTCGCGGAAAAGGCGGCGACCATGGAAGCCAGGACCGCGGCGCTGTCGGAGTGCAACGCGAAATTTGCCGGACGGCGAAAACCCGGCGGCGGCTACAGCTATTTCGATTTCATGCAGAACCGGAATTTCGATATCGCGGGTCCGAATCCGACGCCCGAAGAGCAGAAGCAAATCGACGAACAATACACCGCCTATCTCGACAACCAGCGGCGGAGCAGCATCGCGGCGGCGTTCGCGGCGAAGCAGCAGCAACAGCAGCAACAGGCTTCCCTGAAGAGTGAAAGCGGAAGGGCGTCCGTGACGACCGGGAATGCCGGCAAGCCGCATGCGGCGCCGAGCGACATCAAGCGGATCAAGACCACGAGCTGCGCGCAGCATTCCTTCACCTGCGAATGGCCGCGGCTTTCCGAAGGCATCAAGGACCTGAAGAAGGCGCTGTTCGGCTCGTCTTCGAGCAAGGCCAGGCGAAGCTGACGAAAGCGAAGAATTCGGCCGCCTTGCGATTCCACGACGTTCGCACGGACGCCCGTCTGGCCCGCGAGCAAGCCGGTCGCGCCGACGTCGGCGTAGGCGACGAGCTTCAATGCTCAACGAAATCCGAACGAACCTGGTCCGGAGTCAGCCCTGGCGAGCCGCGGCCTGCGGCCTCGGCACGCTTGATCAGCGCGACGATGCGGCGCGACAGCGGGACCTGCAGTCCGCGCCGGTCGGCGATTTCGGTGATGACGCCCTGCAGATAGTCGATCTCGGTGCGCCGGCCGCGCTGCAGATCTTCCCACATCGACGAGCGCGCCTGCGGATCGATCTTCATCGTCCGCCCCAGAACCATTTCGAACACGGCGTCGGGCAGCCGCAACAGATGCGGCGTCCAGCCCGCCGGCACCGGCGTCGATGACACCGGCCTGATGCCTTCGGCCCTGATCGCGGCCAGCCCTTCGGCCATCTGGTCGGCGAACAGCATACGCCACGGACGCTGCGCGAGCTGCCGGCGCAGCGGCAACCCTGAAAGCGCATTGATCGCGTTGTTGAGATTGACCAGCAGCTTGCCCCATTGCACGCCGGCGATGTCGCGCGCGGTGCGCATCGTCAGCCCCGGCACCGAAAGCCGGCCCGCAGTGCCGGCATCGTCCGCTTCGATCACGATATCGCCCGAGGTGGCGCGATGAAATCGTCCCTCGCCGGGAGCTATCACATTGAACGGCACCATCGCCGCCAGCACAATCCGCCCGGGCAATCGTTGGCGCAGCACCGCCGCATTGCCGACGCCGTTCTGCAAACTGACGACGACGGCATCGGGCGGAGCATGCCGCGCAATCGTTTCGGCGATCTCGGGCGTATCGGCGCTCTTGACGGTGACCAGCACCACGCCGGCGTCGGCGAAAACCCCGGGATCGTCGGACAGCATCAACTGGTTCGGCGCGACGTGCCGCTCCGAGCCCTCGAAGCTCGTCAGCCTGAGCCCATTACTCTCGATCTCCTGGATCACGCGCGGACGCGCCAGCAACACAACGCGGCGGCCGGCCGCAGCATACATGCCGCCGACAAAGCAGCCGATGCTGCCGGCCCCGGCCACGACGATCGGTCGATCCAGGATCATCCGCCATCCCTTCTGTTTGAAGCCATGTTCGATAGCAGACTTTACCGCGCGCCGCCTCTCGGCGCACCGCAAGCGGGGCGAAGGCCGCTGGCCTTGTAACCATCGTAACGCGCCAGTAGGCTTGGCAAGGCGGGGCGGGCACTCGGCAGGAGATGACGATGGGCTTACTCGATATACTCAACGGGATGCAGAACGGTCCGCGCGGTCCCGGCAATCCGGGCGCGCCATCCGGCGGCGGGATGTCGCCGATGACCATGGCGATCCTCGCGCTGCTTGCCTACAAGGCGGTCAAGCACTTCAGCGGCAGCCCATCCGGCGCAACTCCGGCACCAGCGCCGACGCCATCGCCCGGCGGCGGCATGGCCGGCGGGCCTGGAGGCGGTCTGGGTGATATTCTCAAGGGCGGACTGGGCGGCCTGCTCGCGGGCGGCGCGGCCGGCAGCGTCATCAGCGGCGGACTTGGCGACCTGCTCAGGCAATTCCAGCAGAACGGCCAGGGCGAGACTGCCAATTCATGGGTGAGTTCAGGTCCGAACAAGCCGATTTCGCCCGGCGATCTCGCCAGCGCGCTCGGCGCCGATCAGATCAACGGCCTGATGGCGCAAAGCGGCCTGTCGCGCGACGAACTGCTCAATGGCCTCAGCCAGCATCTGCCCGAGGTGATCAATCATTTGACGCCGGACGGACGGCTGCCGACCGAGGGCGAATTGGCGGGCCGGCTTTGAGAGACCGGCCAGCATCCATCTTTTAGAACTCTTTTTTAAAGGGACGACTGGGATGATACACATCATTATCGTCGGCTTCGTCGCGGGGATTATCGCCCGGCTGCTTTCGCCGGGCCCGAACAATCCCAGCGGATTCCTCCTGACCACGGCGCTCGGCATCGCCGGCGCGTTTCTTGCGACCGCCATCGGTCAGACCATCGGCCATTACGAACCCGGTCAGGGCGCCGGCTACATCACCTCGACGATCGGCGCGCTGGTGGTGCTGTTCATCTGGAACAGGCTGGTGGCAAGCCGCGTGATTTCCGATCCGGGTGGGAAATAGCGCTGGGTTTTCGTCGCCTCCGTCATTGCGAGCGAAGCGAAGCAATCCACGGGCCGCCGAGCAAGGCGCCAGATGGATTGCTTCGTCGCTTTGCTCCTCGCAATGACGATCTCACGCGATGAGATGCGCGCCGGCGTCCATCCGGACCACTTCGCCGGTCATGTTGCCTGATTGCGGCGTGGCGAGGAAACACACGAGGCTGGCGACATCTTCCGCGGTCGAGGCGCGCCCGAGCGGCACTTTCGCGATCACCGCATCGCGAACCTTGGCTGCGGCTTCGACGCCGCGACCCTTGGTGAACCAGGGCGTGTCGATATAGCCGGGACATACCGCGTTGACGCGGATCAGCGGCGCCAGCGCGCGCCCCAGCGAAAGGGTCATGGTGTTCAGCGCCCCCTTGCTCGCGGCATAGGCGACCGAAGAACCGATGCCGCTGATGCCTGCGACCGACGACACGTTGACGACCGCGGAGGCGCGGCCCGACGCTGTCGCGCCGGCTTCGAGCAGGGATCTGGCGGCCCGCACCATCTGGAAAGGCCCGATCGTGTTCACGCCGAACAGCCGCTGAAAATCCTCAGCCGACAGGCCGTCCAGATTGTTGTGCACCATGTGCTTGGTGATGCCGGCATTGTTGATCAGCGCGTCGAGCCGCCCCCAGGGGGCTGCCGCTGCGGCGATCTTCCTGCAATCCTCGTCGCGCGATACGTCGCCCTGAACGACCACCACTTCGCCGCCGGCGCTGCGGCAGAGGTCGGCGGTCTGTTCGGCTTCCTTCTGGCTGGAGGAATAATTGATGACGATGCGCGCGCCGTCCTTTGCCAGAATGGCCGCGGTCGCCGCGCCGAGACCGGACGCAGAACCTGTTACAATCGCGCACAAACCATCCTTCGACATCGCATTCCTCGTGTGATTTTGAGCATTTCGCCTATGCCCGGCGATCTACCATAGCGCGGGGAAAAATACCTGCAAATTCCCGCAAAACTCCGCTGTGCGGAAATAAAATAATCATCGCGCGGCCGCCGCATCATGTCGCGTTTGCAGGGGCCCTTGCGGACATCGGCGCTTGTCAGGCGCGCCGCTTTTCCTCATCATGCGCTGCAAGAAAAGACCGCACTCGAGGCCCGGCGCACTTGCCGCGCAGGTTATGTGCCGGCTGAACGGGGAACGCCGTGGCGGAAGTCGAGAATATCGTCGCAGATACCGCAGAGAGGATATTTGCGGATCTCGCCGACCCGCAAACCATCAACCGCGACAAGAAGGGCGGCTGGAAGACGCCGCTCTGGCAGGCGCTGACCGAGGCCGGCCTGCCATTGTCGTGGGTTTCCGAGGATTGCGGCGGTTCGGGCGCAAGCCTCGCCGAAGGCTTCAGCGTGCTGAGCGTCTCGGGGCGTTTCGCGGTCGCGGTGCCCCTCGCCGAGACCATGCTGGCGGGATGGTTGCTGTCGCAGGCAAACATCGCCTCGCCCGGCGGCGCGATGACGGTTGCCCCGGCGGGCCCGAAGGACCGCATCAAGCTGGATGCCGACGGCGCCCTGTCGGGACGGGCGCGCGGCGTTCCCTTCGCCAGCGACGCCAGGCACATCGCGGTACTGGCGCACGGCAGCGGCGGTCTTTCGATCGCGCTGGTCGAGGCGGCCGCATGCCGGATCGAGGCCGGCCTCAGTCTTGGCGGCGACGACAGCGATACCGTGACGTTCAGCAAAACTGCTCCGGTCGCCATCAAGCCCGCGCCGAACGGCTTTGACCAGACCTCGCTGCTGCTGATGGGCGCCGTAGCGCGAAGCCTGCAGATCGCGGGAAGCCTCGAATCGATGCTCGACATCAGCGTGCGTTACTCCAACGAACGTGTCGCGTTCGAAAAGAAGATCTCGAAGTTCCAGGCGGTGCAGCACAATCTGGCCAGGCTCGCCGGCGAATCGGCGGCGGCGCTAGCCGCCGCAACTTCCGCCGCCGACACCTTCGCCAACGGCGCGCCGCCGGACGATGCGGCGTTTCTCGAAGCGGCATCGGCAAAGATCCGCTGCTCGGAAGCGGCCGAAAAGGGCGCGGCGATCGCGCACCAGGTGCATGGGGCGATCGGATTCACCATCGAACACATCCTGCATCGCTACAGCTTGCGGGCGCTGGCCTGGCGCGACGATTTCGGCTCCGAGAGCTATTGGGCGGTCGAGCTCGGCAAGCGCGTGGCCGCGCGCGGCGCCGACGAATTGTGGCCGCTGGTGGCCTCGCGGTGATCGGGAGCATGACCCCAAAAAGCGGGAAACCGGTTTCCTGAAAAGGTCGTTCTCAAACAAAGAAACTTCGCCTGCACGAAAAGTCGGGATTTTAAAATGACCGCCGCCCTCCGTTTCGATCCTATCCGCCTGCCGCCCGAATGCGTCGAGCTGCGCAGGCAGGTGCGCGCCTTCCTCGCCGAGGAAATCGCCGCCGGCACCTTCGATCCGCACCAGCCCAATCGCGAGGATACCGACGCCCCGGAATTTTCCCGCCGCGTCGGCGCGCGCGGCTGGCTCGGCATGACCTGGCCGAAAAAATATGGCGGTCACGAGCGCAGCTTCCTCGAACGTTATGTCGTGACCGAGGAAATGCGCGTCGCCAATGCGCCGACGCGGCGCTTCTTCGTCGCCGACCGGCAAAGCGGCCCGGTGCTTCTGAAATACGCGCCCGAGCGCATCAAGATGGACATCCTGCCGCGGATCTGCCGCGGCGAAGTCTGTTTTGCCATTGGCATGAGCGAGCCCAATTCCGGCTCGGACCTGTTCGCGGCGAAAACCAGGGCGACGAAAACCGACGGCGGCTGGCTGATCAACGGCACCAAGATATGGACGTCATCGGCGCATATCGCCGACTACATGATCGCGATCTTCCGTACCTCGCCGCCGACCAAGGAGAACCGCCGCCACGGCCTGACGCAATTTCTGGTCGACATGAAGACGCCGGGCATCAAGGTCAATCCGATCGGCCAGATCACCGGGCAGTTCGAATTCAACGAGGTGGTGTTCACCGACGCCTTCATGCCCGACGATCACGTGCTGGGCGAGATCGACGGCGCCTGGAAGCAGGCGACATCCGAACTCGCCTATGAGCGCAGCGGGCCGGAGCGTTTTCTGGAAACCTATTACGTGCTGACCGAACTGGTCCGCGCGGTCGGGCCGGAGCCCGACACCAGAGCCGCCGAAGGCATCGGACGTCTGGTGGCGCAGCTTCACACCATGCGTCGAATGTCGGTCTCGGTGGCCGGCATGCTGCAGGCCGGAAAGGAGCCGATCGTCGAGGCATCGATCGTCAAGGACATCGGCACCGTCTGGGAACAGCAATTGCCGCATCGGGTTCGCGATCTCGCGGCCTTCATCGACGCCGAGGCGACCAACCGCGAGACCCTGGAAAATCAGCTGTCCTTCGCGATCAAGACCGCGCCGAAGCTGACCATTCAGGGCGGCACCACCGAAGTGCTGCGCGGCATCATCGCGCGCGGGCTCGGCTTGCGCTAGTCGCGCCGGCCCTGTTTGCGTTAATCAGAATCATTTCAATCGAGGATCGATATGAGCAATTTCACAGACATCGGCGTCGAAAAGACCGGCCACGTCGGCCTGATCGAAATCCGGCGGCCGCCGCTGAATTTCTTCGACATCTCGCTGATCAACCAGATCGCCGACGCGCTGGAGGAATTCGATCGCGACATCGAAATCCGTTCATCGGTACTGGCCGCGCAAGGCAAGGCGTTCTGTGCCGGAGCCAATTTCAACGATCCGGCGCGGCAGGCGCAGGAGGCGCGCGAGAAATCCGATCCGGCCTCCAGCCTCGGCCAGATCAGCCACCTGTATATCCAGGCCGTGCGCATCTTCCGCAACAAAAAGCCGATCGTCGCCGCCGTCCACGGCGCGGCGATCGGCGGCGGCCTCGGGCTTGCGGTGTCGGCGGATTTCCGCGTCACCTGCCCCGAGGCGCGTTTCGCCGCCAATTTCACCAAGCTCGGCTTTCACCCCGGCTTCGGGCTGACGGTGACGCTTCCCGAACTGGTCGGCAAGAACAACGCCGAGCTGATCTTCTACACCAGCCGGCGGGTGACCGGCGAGGAAGCCTGTCGGATGGGGCTGGCCAACGAATGCGTGCCGCAGGACCAGGTGCGCGGCGCCGCCATGAAGCTGGCGCAGGAGATCGCCGAGTGTTCGCCGCTCGGCCTGCTGTCGACCCGCGCCACCATGCGCGCCGGCCTCGCCGACCGCGTCATGGCCGCCACCACCCACGAACTCGCCGAGCAAACGCGGCTGCGCGCGACCGAGGATTTTGCCGAAGGCGTCAAGGCCACCACGGAGCGCCGGCCGGCGAATTTCAGGGGGCGGTGAGGTTCAGAAGGCGCTGTCCCGGCCCGGGATGGCGGATCGTCGGTTGCGCCGGGGCACCACCAGCGCATCCACGATCGTCACCCCCTGCCCCTCCGGATGCACCAGCACCGGATTGAGCTCGATTTCGGCGACGTCGTCGCGCAACCGCGCCGCCAGCAGCGAGACTTGCTCGATCAAATCGCACAGCGCCGGGATGTCCGCCCTTGCCGCGCCACGGAATCCCCGCAGCAGCGGCACGGCCTTGAGCTGGGACAGCATGGTTGCGGCTTCGGGCGCGCTCACCGGCGCGGGGCGATACACCACGTCGCGAAACAATTCGGTGGTAACCCCGCCGAGACCGACCATGATCATCGGGCCGAAGGTCGGGTCCAGCATGGTGCCGATGATGATCTCGACGCCCCTTTTCGCCATCGGACCGACGAGAACACCCTGGATCGCGGCGTCCGGCCGATGCTTGCGCGCGTTATCGAGCAGCGCCTGATAGGCGATAAACGCCTCGCCCTTGGTCGCGATATTGACGCGCACGCCACCGGCCTCGCTCTTGTGCGGAAGATCGGGCGACTGGATTTTCATCACCAGCGGAAAGCCCGTGCGCGCGACGGCGGCATCGAGCGCGCTTTTCCCGGTGACCAGCACCTCCTCCGGCAAGGCAATGCCGGCTGCACGCAGCAGCGACTTGCTGTCGAATTCGGACATCGCTTCCGATGTCAGATGCGCCGAGAGGTCGCGCGACGGCAGCGCGTCGGCCCTGGCCGGCGGCGCCAGCTCGAACTTCGAAGCCTCGACCATGCGGCGCAGCGCGACGCCGGCATGGGTCAATCCGGACAGCACGACGACGCCCGATGCCGCAAGCGCGGTGCGGGCGAACAGCGACGGCAGCGTATAGGAGTAGAACACGATCGGCTTGTTCTGCGCTGAAATCACCGGCTTCAATTCAGCCTCCTTGAACGGCATCCGCGTTTCGCTCGACAGCGACAGCACCACCAGGATGGCGTCGACTTCGTCCGATGCGTCCAGCAGGTCGATGCTGTTCTGCAGGCCGCCGCTGTTGACCCCCTGCGCGGTGACGTCGATCGGGTTGCGCGCCGAGCCGTAGGAGGGCAGCAATTTGCCGATCTGCTGCTGGATCGGCTTTGACAATTCCGGGACCTGCAGGCCCTGCAG
>JBAVEE010000129.1:0-2167 GCA_049587575.1 Bradyrhizobium sp. | reverse complement strand
CGCCCGGCATATCCTGGTCGAGACCGAGGACGAGGCCAAGGCGATCGAGGACGAGCTCAAGAAGGGCGCCGATTTCGCCGAACTCGCCAAGAAGAAATCCAAGGATCCCGGGGCGTCCGACGGCGGCGATCTCGGCTTCTTCACCAAAGACCAGATGGTGCCGGAATTCTCCGCCGTCGCCTTCGCGCTCGAGCCGGGCAAGATCTCCGATCCGGTGAAAACCCAGTTCGGATGGCACATCATCAAGGTCGAAGAGAAGCGCAACCGCAAGCCGCCCGACTTCGAGCAGGTCAAGAGCCAGATCGAGACCTATGTGACGCGCAAGGCGCAAGCCGATTACGTGGCAAAGCTGCGCGAAACCGCGAAGGTCGAGCGCATGGACCAGCCGAACGATCCGGCGGCGAAAACCGATGCCAAGCCGGCCGATTCCAAGATGGCGCCGGCGAAGAAGTAAATCGACTTCGCAACCGGACTTCAGTAATTTGACGTCATGCCCGGGCTTGTCCCGGGCATCCACGTCTTAAGACCTTATCGCGGCGCTGAAGACGTGGGATGGCCGGAATAAATCCGGCCATGACGGACCAACTTCCCTGTCAAGATAAGGCATACCATGTCTACAGCCGTCTCCCCGCTCGCCCCGACCGATGTCCCCGACATGCCCGCGATTGCCGGCGTGAAGCTTGCCACCGCTGCCGCGGGCATCCGCTACAAGGGCCGCACCGACGTGCTGCTCGCGGTCATGGACAAGGGGACGGCGGTGGCCGGCGTCTTCACCCGGTCGAAATGCCCGTCGGCGCCAGTGGAATGGTGCCGGGCCAAGCTTCCCCGCGGCAACGCCCGCGCGCTGGTGGTGAATTCCGGCAACGCCAATGCCTTCACCGGCAAGACCGGGCGGCAGGCCACCGCGCTGACGGCGGCGATCGCCGCCAAGGCGGTCGGATGCAGCCCCCATGAGGTGTTTCTCGCTTCCACCGGCGTGATCGGCGAGCCGCTCGATGCCACCAAATTCGACGGCGTGCTCGGCAGCCTGGCCGCGCAAGCCGCATCCGGCGAATGGATGGATGCGGCACGTGCGATCATGACCACCGATACGTTTCCGAAAGTGGCTACCGCTACCGTGAAACTCGGCAAGGCCAACGTCACCATCAACGGCATGGCCAAGGGCGCCGGCATGATCGCGCCCGACATGGCGACCATGCTGGCCTTCGTGTTCACCGACGCGCCGATCGCCGCGGGCGCGCTGCAGTCCCTCTTGAAGGCCGGGGTCGAAGACACGTTCAACGCCGTCACCATCGACGGCGACACCTCGACCTCGGATACGCTGCTTGCTTTCGCGACCGGCACGGCCGCCGCGAATGGCGCGCCCAGGATCAGCCGCGCCGGCGACCCCCGGCTGAAGGCGTTCACCAAGGCCTTCCGCGCCGTGCTGGCCGACCTCGCCGAACAGGTGGCGCGCGACGGCGAAGGCGCGCGCAAGCTGGTCGAGATCATCGTCGAGGGTGCTGTGTCGAAAAAATCGGCGCGCAGGATCGCGATGTCGGTGGCGAATTCGCCGCTGGTGAAAACCGCGATCGCCGGCGAGGACGCCAATTGGGGCCGCGTCGTCATGGCGGTCGGCAAGGCCGGCGAACCCGCCAACCGCGACAGGCTGTCGATCTCGTTCAACGGCATCCGGGTCGCCAAAAGCGGCGCGCGCGATCCGTCCTATGACGAGGCCGAAGTCTCGAACGCGATGAAGGCGCCGAAGATCCAGATCAAAGTCGCGCTGGGTCTCGGCAAGGGCCGCGACCGCGTGCTGACCTGCGACCTCACCAAGGAATATGTCGCGATCAACGGCGATTACCGGTCGTGAAGATTACGACCGGCTGACAACGTCTGCCCGGCCCTCAATTCGTGATGTGGGCGGTCTGGAGCGAGTGGTTGAACATCGCTTGCAGCGCGGCGTTGATTTCGGCGGGAGTGTTCGCCGTGTAGAAATAACTGCCTCCCGCATCGGGCGGCGACGCACAATCTTGAAGACTGGCCGGGATATTCGGGATGTTCCAGTTGGCGTAGTCGTCTTCGTCACCGGCAAAAGATGCGTTCACCGGATTGATCGGCTGGTAGGGAATGTACAGCACGGAAACGACAATGCCTCGATCCCTGAGGGGCTTGCAGGGGGATGAAG
>JBAVEE010000128.1:0-2538 GCA_049587575.1 Bradyrhizobium sp. | reverse complement strand
GAATTGTTGCAGTTGCTGGTTTGCGTGGAGAGTCACCACCGGATTTTCGGAGCTCTCGCGGACGGCCGTGTTTTTGCTTCACGACAGAGCCGTTCACGCCAGGTTGATGCCCTTGAAAAGCGCCTGGGCGAAGTCAGGATGTTTCCCGAAAATCGCGCCGCGCCTGGTCGATCCGTTCGAAATCGAAGGCTTTCCCCGTGAGACGGCGTTAACTCCGCGTTAGGGTTAACAGACTATTGCTGGGCGCATTCGGCTCGATCGGTCGGCAAGATATCATGAGTCCAGGTGCCATGCGTCAGCAGTCCAGTCTTGCCCGGCTTCTTGCGTCCGCGGCCTTGACGGCTATTTTGGCCGCTGGCCTCGGCGGCTGCCAGACCACGTCCGATATCACGGGATCGCTGGCGCCAAAGGCTGAAGCCAGCCCCGATTCCGATCCCCGCCGTGCGGTGGAGATCTATGGTGAGCGCTACCGCGCCGATCCCAAAAATGCCGAGGCGGCCCTGGCCTATGGCCAGGCCCTGCGTGCCACCGGGCAGCGCAGCCAGGCCGCCGCCGTGCTCGAACAGGCCACCATCTCCCACCCCGGCGACAAGGCGCTGCTCGCCGGCTACGGCCGGGCGCTTGTCGACAACGGCAATTTCCAGCAGGCGTTCGACGTTCTCAGCCGCGCGCACTCGCCCGACAATCCCGACTGGCGGATTCTTTCGGTGCAGGGTACCGCGCTCGATCAGCTTGGCCGGCACGACGAAGCGCGCCGATATTACGCGAGCGCCCTGAAGATCGTGCCCGACGAGCCGTCGGTGCTTTCCAATCTCGGTCTTTCGTATGTTCTTTCGAAGGACCTGCCGAAGGCCGAAGAGGTTCTTCGCCAGGCCTATGGCAGCACCAGAGCCGACGGACGGGTGCGACAGAATCTGGGCCTTGTGGTCGGCCTGCAGGGGCGCTTTGCCGAGGCGGAGCAGATCGTGCGGGCCGATCTGCCCGCGGACGAGGCGGCGGCGAACGTCGCCTATCTCAGGCAGATGCTGAACCGCAAGGACGAGCCGCGCAAAGGTACGGCATCCAGAATGCCGGTTGCCTCTCTCAACCGTCCCGACTGACGGTTCGCGCAGGCGATCTTCAGGGCGAACATTGGCTGCAATCCGCTTCCCGTGCGCAGGGCCCTGCCGGCATGATTACCGCCAGGACAGCCGGCGCGACCGCCGCGCCGATCGGGTCATTGCATTGCGGCGACCTTGATGCCGGTCGGCCCGAGGATGACGACAAACAGCACCGGCAGGAAGAACAGGATCATCGGCACCGTCAGCTTCGGCGGCAGGGCGGCGGCCTTCTTCTCGGCTTCCATCATGCGCATGTCGCGATTTTCCTGCGCCATGACGCGCAAGCTCTGACCGAGCGGCGTTCCGTAGCGTTCCGATTGCTGCAACGCCAGGCAGACCGATTTGACGCCGTCAAGGCCGGTGCGTTTCGCGAGATTTTCGTAAGCGACCTTGCGATCCTGCAGATAAGACAGCTCAGCCGTGGTCAGCGTGAACTCCTCGGACAGCGCCACCGACTGCGATACGATCTCGACGCTGACCTTGCGGAATGCGGCTTCGATCGACATGCCGGATTCGATGCAGATCAGTAGCAGATCGAGGGCATCCGGAAAGGCGCGCCTGATCGAGAGCTGGCGCTTTGAGATCGCGTTTTTCAGGAACAGCATCGGCGCCTGCAAGCCGAGATAGGCCGCGGCGACGCACATGCCGATCTTCACCGGCACTGACTTCTGCATGTGCGAGATCACGAACACATACAGCACCGCCGCTATGAAAAGCAGGATAGGCGTCACCAGGCGGAAGAACAGAAATGTGACGTACGGCGCCTGCCCGCGGTAACCCGCCATGGTAAGCTTGTCGCGCGCGGCTTCCTGGGCCAGCCATTTTCCGAGATTGAAGTCTTCCACTACCTTGGAGACGAGCTGCTTCGGCGTCTGACGCAGCGAACCCTTTTCGGTCTTGTTGAGACGATCGCGCTCCCGCGCTCGGATGCGCTCGCGCTCACTGGCCACCGCCTTCATGCGCTTTGCCAGACCTTCGCCCGCGAACAGCGGCATGATCAGCGTATACGCCGTCGCGCTCACGGCGATCGCAGCAAGCAGCATCGTCATGAAATGCGCGTCGTGGAGCTTGTCGACCAGAAATCCAATCATGCTGCACCGTTAGAAGTCAAAGTTGATCATTTTCTTCATCACCAGGATGCCGATGGTCATCCAGATCGCGCAGCCGACAAGCATCAGTTGTCCGGTCGGATGCGTCCATAACAGGGAGATATAGTCCGGGGTCGAGAGGTAGACGAGCAGCATGACGATCGGCGGCAACGAACCGATGATGCCCGCGGACGCCTTGGCCTCCATCGACATGGCCTGGATCTTCTCAGCCATTTTCTTGCGATCGCGCAGCACCTTGGACAGGTTGCCCAGGGCCTCGGAGAGGTTACCGCCGGATTTTTGCTGGATTGCGATGACGATCCCGAAGAAATTCGCTTCCGGTACCGGCA
>JBAVEE010000127.1:0-2125 GCA_049587575.1 Bradyrhizobium sp. | reverse complement strand
CCCTTTGCCGCAGCCGGATTTCGCGGCGCGCTCGCCTCCGCCCAACGCACAAATGAAAACGGGGCCGCAAGGCCCCGTCGAAGTCGGTAGCGCTCCGCGATTTTACTTGATCTTGGACTCGCGGAATTCGACGTGCTTGCGCGCGACCGGATCGTACTTCTTCTTGACCAGTTTGTCGGTCATGGTGCGCGAATTCTTCTTGGCGACGTAATAGAAGCCGGTATCCGCCGAGGAAACGAGCTTGACCTTGATGGTGACCGCTTTGGCCATTTGAAAACCCTTGATGTCTGGAATCGGGCGCCGGCCCCATCAGGGGGCGCATTCGCCGCGCAAACTAGCCTCGATCCGTCCAAAGTCAAGGATTTGGGTGTGATAACTGCCGGATTCCGAGCAAAAATCCAGGTTTTGCGCGTATTCCGATCGCAAAACCGGTGCCCGCTTTTGCGGAATACGCGCTAACCCTCAAAGAACCGGTTTTTCGGCCGTGATAGCCCCAGATTCTCCCGCAACGTCCGGCCTTCATATTCCTTCCGGAAAATCCCGCGTCTCTGCAGTTCCGGCACCACCTTGTCGACGAAATCGTCGAGGCCTGCGGGCAGATACGGGAACATGATATTAAAACCGTCGCAGCCAAAGCTCGTCAGCCACTCTTCCATCTGGTCGGCGATGATCTCAGGCGTGCCGACAAATGACAGTCCGCCATAGCCGCCGACGCGCTGCGCGAGTTGGCGCACCGTGAGCTTGTCGCGCGCGGCGATGTCAACGAGGCGCTGGCGGCCGCTCTTCGAGGCGTTGGTTTCGGGGATCGGCGGCAGCTGGCCTTCGGGATCGAAGCCGGACGCATCGGTTCCCAGCATGACCGAGAGCGAAGCGATGGCGCTGTCATAATGAACCCTGCTGTCGAGCAGGGCGCGTTTCTCTTTCGCCTCCTCGAAGCTGTCGCCGACCACGACGAAAGCGCCGGGCAAAATCTTCAGGCCGTCGCGGTTGCGGCCGAGCCTGTCCATGCGGCCCTTGATGTCGGCATAAAGCTTTTGCCCGTCGCTGAGGCTGCCGCCGCCGGTGAATACGGCTTCCGCGGTCTCCGCCGCCAACTGCCGGCCGTCGTCGGATGCCCCGGCCTGGACGATCACCGGCCATCCCTGCACCGGACGGGCGATGTTGAGCGGGCCCCGGACGGACAGATATTTCCCCTTGTGGTTCAGCACGTGCATCTTGCCGGGGTCGAAATAGAGGCCGCTCTCGACGTCCCGGACAAAGGCGTCGTCGGCGAAGGAGTCCCACAGGCCCGTCACCACGTCGTAGAATTCGCGCGCCCGCTTGTAGCGTTCGGCGTGCTCCATGTGGTCTTCGAGCCCGAAATTCAGCGCCGCGTCCGGATTTGACGTGGTGACGATATTCCACCCGGCGCGGCCGCCTGAGATGTGATCGAGCGAAGCAAAGCGGCGGGCGACATGATAAGGCTCGTCGAATGTGGTCGAACCGGTGGCGATCAGCCCGATGCGTTCGGTGACCGCGGACAGCGCCGACAATAGCGTGAACGGCTCGAACGAGGTGACGGTGTGGCTGCGCTTGAGCGCATCGGTCGGCATGTTCAGCACGGCCAGATGGTCGGCCATGAAGAAAGCGTCGAACTTGCCGGCCTCGAGCTTGCGGATCAGCTGCTTGATATGGGCGAAATTGAAATTGGCGTCCGGCCACGCGCCGGGATAGCGCCACGCCCCGGTGTGAATGCTGACCGGCCGCATGAAAGCGCCGAGCTTGAGCTGCCGTTTCGCCATGGCCCCGGATCCGTGTTGGTTGTTGTTGTTGGGAAGAGACAGGCACGATACCTACGCCCCCAGCACGTCCTTCTGCATCTTGCCGCCGTAGAAATGAAAAAACGGCACGTCGGCGTCGTGGTGCAGCGCGCCGGCGGCGAGGCGCTTTTCGAGCTCGTTCAGCACGCTTTTGGTCATGGGATGCAGGTCGGCGAGCGGCTTCGATCCGATCTCGACCCAGACCAGTTCGACCAGTTCGGCATCGGCATGGATAACGCCCTCGACGCGATGGGCAATGGCGGAGGCGTCAGCGGTGAAGAACCGCGTGTCGAAGCGTCGGACGCGGCCGGGAGGGGTGATCGCGC
>JBAVEE010000126.1:0-1575 GCA_049587575.1 Bradyrhizobium sp. | reverse complement strand
GCGCGGTTGAGTTCGATCACCGGCGAGCGCACGAGCGCCGCGAGTTCGGCATAGAGCGCGGATATCCGCGCCCAGTCGGTCGCCTCGGCCGTTTGAGCCCGCGCGTGGCAGGCGATGATCGCCGCCTGCAACGCATAAAAACCGCCGGCGCCGCCGAGTTCGCACGCCCGTCCCAGCGCCCGCATGCCCCGCCGGATCTGCAACAGGTCCCAGCGCGAACGGTTTTGCTCGAGCAACAGGATCGGCTCGCCGGCCTCGTCGGTACGCGCCGCCGTCCGCGAGGCATTCAGTTCCATCAGCGCGAGCAGGCCATGGGCTTCGGGCTCGCCCGGCGCGATCGAGGTCAGCACCCGCCCGATACGCAGCGCCTCCTGGCAGAGCTGGGGGCGCAGCCAATCCTCGCCGCGCGCCGCCGTATAGCCCTCGTTGAAAATGAGATAGATCACCTCCAGCACGGGCGCGAGCCGTTCCGACAGCTCCTCGCCACGGGGGGGCTCGTAAGCCAGCCCGGATTCCGAAAGCGTCCGCTTCGCGCGCACGATACGCTGGGCGATCGTCGCATCCGCAACCAGAAAGGCCCTCGCGATCTCCTCGGTGGTCAGACCGCAGATCATCCGCAACGCCAGCGCCACGCGGCCCTCGCGCGACAGCAGCGGGTGACAGGCGGTGAAAATCAGCCGCAGCATTTCATCCCCGATGTCGTCATCAAGCGCGGCGTCGGGATCGGGCATCGCCTGCTGCTCCGCTTCCATGTCGAGAGCGATCATCCCGTGCTTGCGCGCGACCATTCGGCCGCGGCGCAGATGGTCCAGCGCCCGGCGTTTTGCAACCGCCATCAGCCATGCGCCGGGCTTTTCGGGAATGCCGGTCGCGGGCCAGACTTCCAGCGCCGCCAGCAGGGCGTCCTGCGTCAGTTCCTCCGCCAGCGGCACATCGCGCAGCATCCTCGAAAGGCCGGTGATCAGCCGGGGCTGCTCGATCCGCCACGCCGCAAGGATGGCACGATGGATCTCGGCATCCGTCATAACTGCCGGATCCATCCGCCGCGCGCGCCCATCAGGGGCCGGCAAACGCGCGGACCTCGCACGTCCCTTCCCAACCCGGCAGGTGATCCAGGTGCAGCTCCATGAATTCCCTGGCCATTGCCAACGCCTCCTGCTTGTCGCGAAGCTCGAAGATCGCATAGCCGCCGACGACTTCCTTGGCTTCCACGAACGGGCCGTCAATAATGCTGAGCTTGCCGTCCTTGATCCGCACCTGGGCGCCGGTCTGGAGCGGCATCAGCCCGCCATTGTCGAGCATGCGGCCGGCCTTGATCTCGCGGTCGGCGAGCTTGTGCATGGCCTCCAGAAGTCCCGGCGTCGGGCCGACATGCGGTTGCGGGGATTTGACGATATACATGAAGCGCATCTCAAACTCCTTTTCGGGCGAGCTGCGGGCACCTTGCCGCTGAACTGTCTCGCTGATGGATCGACGAACCGGGCCGCGCCGGATCGACAGCCAATCGAAAAAAATCTGGAACGTGCTCAGGCGCCCGCCGGATCGGCCGGCCGCCGGCCAATCACTGCCGCAGCA
>JBAVEE010000125.1:0-2094 GCA_049587575.1 Bradyrhizobium sp. | reverse complement strand
TGGATCGTCGCGTTCTTTCCGGTGCTGTCCAACACCACGCTGGGGCTGAATTCGGTGGATCGCAATCTGGCCGGCCTGTTCCAGCTCTACGGCGCGTCGCGGCTGCAGACGCTTTTCCATCTCAAGCTGCCTTCCGCGCTGCCCTTCATCCTCGGCGGATTGCGGATCGCGGGCGGCCTGTCCTTGATCGGCGCGGTGGTGGCCGAGATCGCGGCGGGCTCTGCCGGCGCCGGTTCCGGTCTTGCCTATCGAATCGCGGAATCCGGCTATCGTCTCAACATTCCCCGGATGTTCGCCGCGTTGCTGTTGCTCTCCGCCGCCGGAATTGTCATTTATGGGCTGCTGGCGCTAACCTCGCACCTGGTATTGCGGCGCTGGCACGAGAGTGCGCTTGGAAAGGAAAACTGATGGCGGGCGGAAATATCTCATCGGAGAAGATCGATTTGCTGGTCTACGGGCCGAACAAACCGATCGTCGACAACGGCTTTTCCGACCAGTTCGTGCTGCATCCCTTTGAAACCCGGAACGACCTTGACCGGCTGAATCCGGCCGTGGCCGCGAAAATCCGCGGCGCCGCGGTCACCTACAGCACCGTCCGCTGCGACGGCGCCGTGATGGCGCTTTTCCCGAAGCTCGAAATCGTCTCCTCGTTCGGCGTCGGCTACGACCACGTCGATGCCAATTACGCGCGTGAGCATAACGTTGTCGTGACCAATACGCCGGATGTCCTGACCGAGGAGGTTGCGGACATCGCGATGGGGCTTTTGATCGCGACCTTGCGCGAATTCGTCAAGGCCGACCGCTACGTGCGTTCCGGCCTTTGGATGACCCAGCAATTTCCCTTGAGCGTCGGCTCGCTGCGGGATCGCAAGGTCGGGATCGTCGGCATGGGCCGGATCGGCCAGGCGATCGGACGCAGGCTGGAGGCGTCCCGCGTTCCCGTGGTCTATCATTCGCGCAATCCGGCCGCAGGCGTGACCTACAAGCACTATCCCGATCTGATCGAGATGGCGAAAGCGGTTGACACGCTGGTGGTGATCGTTCCCGGCGGCCCGGCGACGACGAAAATGATCAACGCCGACGTCATGAAGGCGCTCGGCCCGCGAGGCGTGATCATCAATGTGGCGCGCGGCTCGGTCGTCGATGAAGAGGCCATGATCGCCGCATTGAAGTCGGGGACGATTCTGGCCGCCGGCCTCGATGTGTTCGCCAACGAACCGAAGGTGCCGGACGAATTGCGCGCGATGCAGAACGTGGTGCTGCTGCCGCATATCGGCTCCGCGTCGGTGGTGACCCGCAATGCCATGGATCAGCTGGTGGTCGACAATCTCAAGGCATGGTTCGCCGGCAAGGCGCCGTTGACGCCGATTGCGGAAACCCCCGTGACGGGCCGCTGATGCGAACTCGCCGGGGCATCGCGGTTGCGGCGCTGCTGGCGTCGCTCGCCTGCGGGCCGCGGGCCTTCTCGCAGGATGCCTCGACCTTGAAGAAAGACATGGTCGGCCAGTGGGAGCTCTCGACCACCGAGCGCAGCAAGACCTGCGTCGTCACGCTGAAGGGCGATGCGACGCCGCAAGGCCTCAGGCTTGAGCTCGAGCCCGGCTGTGCGGCGGCGCTGCCCTTCACCAGGGAGATCACCGCCTGGAGCATCAAGGGGCTGGATATCGTGCGGCTGCAGGATGCCGCGGGCCAGCCGGTGATCGACTTCACCGAAGTCGAGAGCGGAATTTTCGAAGGCCTGCGGCAGGGCGAGGGCATCTACATTCTGCAGAACCTCGCCGCCGCGCGCTCGCTGGCCAGGTCGATGGACCAGATGATCGGCGACTGGGCGATGGTGCGCGGCAATGGCCGGCCCGTCTGTGGCCTGACCCTTACCAATACGGAGGCTGTGGCCGACACTTTCCAGGTGTTTCTCAAGCCACGCTGCGATCCCGCGGTCGAAGCCTTCAAGCCGACGATGTGGCGGCTGGAGCGGGGCGAGTTGCTGCTGTTGTCGGCGAAGGGCGAGGTCTGGCGGTTCGATGCCGACGACAATGCGCAGTGGCGGCTGGTGCCCGACAGCGCCGATCCCCTGATCATGCTGCGGCAGTGATT
>JBAVEE010000124.1:0-4014 GCA_049587575.1 Bradyrhizobium sp. | reverse complement strand
AAGGGAAGCGAGCGTGAAATGACGCATTGGGTGTGTCCTCCAAGGACGGTTCAAGTAACGCCGGCAAGCTAGCTTCGAATTCATGGCGGCGCCATGGCCGGCAAATGAACCGCAGATAAAAGCAAAGGTTTATTTGAGCGCGTCATTCCGGGGCGCGCCCCGGCGCGAATCCAGGATGTGCAATTGCATATCGGGAATCCGAGACTTCCGGGTCTGGCCCTTCGGACCATCCAGGAATGACGATTACGTCGTCACTTCAGCGCCTTGTCGATCTCGACCTTGAGCACGCTGTCGATATTTTCCGGCGTTACCGGGCCGACCATCTTGTAAACGATGGTGCCGTCGCGCCCGACAATGAAGGTCTCCGGTACGCCGTAGACCCCCCATTCGATCGCGGCGCGGCCGTTGGCGTCGACGCCGACGATGCCGTAGGGGTTGCCGTAGCGGCCGAGAAAGCGCCGGGCGTTGGCGGGCGCATCCTTGTAGTTGATGCCGACGATCTGCAGCCGGCTGTCGTGGCTGAGGTCGGTCAAAAGCGGCGCCTCGTCGTGGCACGGTATGCACCACGACGCCCAGACGTTGACGACGCTGACCTTGCCCTTGAACACCGCAGGATCGAGTCCGGGGACCTGCGCGCCGTTCTTGACGAGTCCCTCCAGCGCGGGCAGCGGGGTCGGCGGCGCCGGATGGCCGATCAGGGCGGATGGAATGCGCGACGGGTCGCTGTTGCCGAGCCGGAACCAGAAGATCGCGGCAAGCGCCGCGAACGCGAGGAGGGGCAGCGCCATCAGCCAGCGCGAGGCTCGGGGGCTCGTACCCGTTGTCGAAGGTTCGCTCATTTCATGTCCGTTGCGCTGCGCCCGGAGCGCCTGACGACGCCCCCGGCTTCGAGCTCGCGCAGATGTTGCTTCTGGCGGCGATAATCGATCGCAATCCAGCCAATGAGCATCAGCACGACCACCAGGACCAGCAAATAGGACGTCACGATGAAGGGCGCGTAGGGGCCAAGCGACATCGCGGTCACGCCGAATGCCGGCTGGCTTGCATCATCTGCAAGGTCCGCACCCGGCGGCGCAGGATCTCGTTGCGCATCGCCGCCAGATGCAGCGTGAGGAACAGCAGCGAAAATGCCACCGCCATCACCAGCAGCGGAATCAAAAAGGCGCGGTCGAGCGACGGTCCGCCCATTCGCATCACCGACGCCGGCTGATGCAGCGTGTTCCACCAATCCACCGAGAACTTGATGATCGGAAGATTGATGGCGCCCACCAGCGTCAGGATTGCGGCGGCGCGCGCGGCACGCGACGGATCCTCCACTGCGCGCCACAGCGCGATCAGGCCGAGATACATCAGAAACAGAATCAGCACCGAGGTCAGCCGCGCGTCCCACTCCCAATAGGTGCCCCACATCGGCCGGCCCCACAGCGAGCCCGTCACCAGCGCGAGAAAGGTAAACGCTGCGCCGATCGGGGCGGCGGCCTTGGCGGCGACGTCCGCCAGCGGATGCCGCCATACCAGCGTGCCCAGTGCAGCCAGGCTCATCACGCCCCAGACGAACATCGACAGCCAGGCATTCGGCACGTGAATGAACATGATCTTCACGGTGGCGCCCTGCTGATAGTCGTCGGGCGCCATGGCCGATTGGTAGAGGCCGACCGCGAGCAGGATGGCGGTCGCAGCCGCAAGCCAGGGCAACAGGCGCGCGGTCAGCGACAGGAATCGGGTCGGGTTGGCGAGATCGATCAGCGTCATGACATCCTGTTAATGGTCGCGGCCGTCACAGGCAATCAGCATGAAGGTTTTCAGCGAGAGTTGATCGGCGTCAAGTTGGCCATGATCCGAAAACCGGGATCCACTTTGGGCTGACGCGGCCCTTCGGGTCGGGATCATGCTGGTCAGTCCAATCCGTGCCGCAGGCTCGCGGCGGCGGCGAACGGCCCCACCACAAAGCTGACCAGCGACAGCGCGCACAGGATCGAAAACGGCGCTCCGAATGACAAAGGCCCGGTGATCGCGGCCTCCGAGGCGGCCACGCCGAAGATCAGCACCGGAATCGACAGCGGCAGCACCAGTACCGCAAGCAGCAGTCCGCCGCGATGCAGCGTCACGGCGAGCGCCGCGCCGATCATGCCGGTAAAGGTCAGCGCCGGGGTACCGGCCAGCAGCGTCAGCGCGACGGCCGATGTCGCCGTGGCGTCGAGATTCAGCAATAGCCCCAGCACCGGGGTTGCGATCACAAGCGGCAGTCCCGCGGCCAGCCAGTGCGCCAGCGCTTTCGCCGCACAGGTCAATTCCAGCGGCGTCCGGCTCATCACGATCAGATCGAGAGAACCATCTTCGTGGTCGGCCATGAACAGGCGATCGAGGGTGAGCAGGCTCGCCAGCAGCGCGCCGAGCCACAGGATCGCAGGACCGAGCCGCGTCAGCAGTGCGAGATCGGGCCCGACCGCGAACGGCATCAACACCACGACGGTGAGAAAGAACAGCACGCCGATCAGCGCGCCGCCGCCGACGCGAAGCGCGATTCGAATGTCTCTGCGAATCAGGGCGGCAAGCGCGGTCACGACGCTCCCCCGATCCGCAATTCCCTGGCCTGCAGTCCGAGCGGCGCATGGGTCGCGGCGACGATCAGGCCGCCGCCCGACAGATGGCCCCCCATCAGATCTGCGAACAGGGCCTGTCCGGCGGCATCGAGGGCGTTGGTCGGCTCGTCGAGCAGCCAGACCGGCCGCCGCACGGCCAGCAACCGGGCGATCGAGAGCCGCCGCCGCTGTCCGGCCGACAGATAGGCGGCCGGCAACCCCGCGGCATGATCGAGCCCCACCACGACAAGGGTTTCTGCCGGATCGAACGCCTCGCCGCCCAGAAAATCCCGCCAGAACCGCAGATTTTCCGACACGCTCAACGCCGGTTTGATGGCGTCGCGGTGGCCGAGATAATGGATTTGTTCGGGCAGGGTCAGGTCTGTCCCGCCGCCCTCCAGGCTGATCGAACCTCCCGCTGGGGTGAGCAGGCCGGCGATCAACCGCAGCAGCGAGGTTTTGCCCGCACCGTTGGGGCCGGTGATCGCCAGCGCCTCACCCGAGGCGGCCTCAAAATCGAGACCGGAAAAAACTTCCCGCCCGCCCCGCACGCACCTTAAGCCGCTTCCGGTGAGCCGCATTTTGCCCTTTCACAGCCCACTGGAAAACTATCGGTACCGATCGGAATTTCTGGGTAACGCAATGCTGCGGCACGATTGTCGATGTGGCGGTGCTTCTTGAAAGATTCTATAAGCCGGAACTTGATGCAGCACACAATCCGCAGCTGCAAGCTAATCGGCCAAGCCTCTTCGCTGGTGCTATAATACCCTTTCCGGGCATAACTGACAATTGGGATTGCCTCACATGACCTCGCTCGACAGCTTCAAATGCCAAAAAACCCTCAAGGTTGGCGGCAAGACCTACCTCTATTACAGCCTGCCCGCCGCCGAGAAGAACGGTCTGAAGGGAATCTCGAAACTTCCCTATTCCATGAAGGTGCTGCTGGAAAACCTGCTTCGCAATGAAGACGGCCGCACCGTCAAGAAGGACGACATCGTCGCATTCTCGAAGTGGTTGAAGAAGCGCGCGCTCGAGCATGAAATCGCGTTCCGGCCGGCGCGGGTGCTGATGCAGGATTTCACCGGCGTGCCCGCGGTGGTCGATCTGGCCGCGATGCGCAACGCGATGCAGGCGCTTGGCGGCGACGCCGAGAAGATCAACCCGCTGGTGCCGGTCGATCTCGTCATCGACCACTCGGTGATCGTGAACTTCTTCGGGGACAACAAGGCGTTCGGCAAGAATGTGGTCGAGGAATACAAGCAGAACCAGGAGCGCTACGAATTCCTGAAGTGGGGCCAAAAGGCGTTTTCGAACTTCTCCGTGGTGCCGCCCGGCACCGGCATCTGCCACCAGGTCAACCTCGAATACCTGTCGCGCGTGGTCTGGAGCAAGAAGGACAAGGTGAAGGTGGACGGCAAGGTCGCCACCATGG